>CAJBMJ010000183.1 GCA_903954045.1 uncultured beta proteobacterium
CAGACCCAGGCTTCGCCAGCAGTCCTGCGTGTGCACTTGTCGGTGAAACACGGCAACGAACTGCCTGACAACGCAGGGCAAGAGTCTCTGGAGTTGCTGCTGCTCAA
This sequence comes from uncultured beta proteobacterium, assembly GCA_903954045.1. GTDB lineage: Bacteria > Pseudomonadota > Gammaproteobacteria > Burkholderiales > Burkholderiaceae_C > Allorhodoferax. The sequence continues at coordinate 108 of CAJBMJ010000183.1, forward strand.
GCGGCGCGGACCGCCGCGTGCGCAGCCTCTGCAATTGCTGGCCCGCTCGGGGCCTTTGGCATTGCAGCTTGCGGCCAGCCGTCAGGCCGTTACGGCACCCTGGAGGGCCCGCCATGCATTGGATCGCACTGCGTCTGTCGCCTGAGTCCGATGCATCCCCCTCGGCTCTGGCCGACCCCACTCAGGCGTGGGCGTGGTGGGCTTTGCGTTTCACACCCTCGGTGGCGCGGGTCGAAGATGCGCTGCTGCTGGAAATATCAGGCAGTCAGCGGCTTTTTGGCGGTCTGGAGGCATTTATGGCCCGATTTACAGGAGAAAAAAGCCCTCTAGCCCAAGTGGAATATGCACAAGGCGCTACATCTTTGGTAGCGCTCGGTCGCTTGTGGTCGGGGCAGCCGCATGCCCTTGGCAGCGACTTGCCGCTGCACACCCTGCAGTGCGCACGCCCCCATCTGGCCATCTTGGCGCGACTTGGGTGCAGAAGCTGGGGGCATTTGCGAGCTTTACCCAGGGGTGGGGTGGTGCGTCGCTTTGGCCAGGATGTGCTCAGTGCCCTGGACCGTGCCTTTGGGCAAGCACCTGAGCTTTACCCTTGGCTTGGTTTGCCGGAGGTGTTTGATATGCCTTTGGAGCTTGCAGCCAGTGTGGAGTCAGCGCCTGGTTTGCTGTTCGGAGCCCGCCGCCTTCTGGCACAACTGCTGGTGTGGTTGCGTGCCCGCCAGCGGGGAGTGCTTGCTCTGGAACTGCTTTGGGAACTGGATGCCCGCCGCTCCAACCTGCAGCACACCGATGCCCATCACGATGGGGGGAATCTGGGGCGCCTGGAGTTGCGCACGGCCAAGGCCACGCAGGACATGGCCCATCTGCAGCGGCTGTTGGGCGAGCAGCTCTCCAAAGTCACTCTGCCCGCACCTGTGTTGCATTTGCGACTGCGCACCCTGCAAACCCAGAAGCTGGGTGGGGAGACGCTCAGTCTGCTGCCTGAAGATGTGCGCTTGGGCGATAGTCTGCACCAGTTGCTTGAGCGCTTGTGCGCACGGTTGGGTCGTGAACAGGTACTGGGTGTTGAGCTTCAGGCCGATCACCGGCCTGAGTGCATGCAGCGGTGGTTGCCCTGGGGGGTAGAGGCACCCCAGAGATCGGATGCGCTGGTTCCTGTTGCTTCCTCTCTGCAGCCGCCCTGGCTACTGGAGGTGCCCCAGCGGTTGGAGGTGAAGACAGGAAGGGTGATTTACCAGGGGGAACTGGATTTGCAAACCGGCCCCCACCGGCTGGAGGTGGGGTGGCTGGATGGTGCGCCTGCCTTGCGTGACTACTTTTTGGCGCATAGCCCCCTGGCCGGCTTGGTCTGGATTTACCGTGAGCGCCTGGAACATGGGCTGCAGGAGAAAGACCAGCGCTGGTACTTGCACGGTGTTTTTGGCTAAGGGCTTTTTACATTCTGAAAGGGCGGCAGCAGTTTTCCGTGCACCAGTAAAACCAGCGTTTTGACACTCAAAAATACAATGATCAAGCTTGCCACCCCCAAGGCAATGCCACCCACGTTGGCTGGCCAGCTCCCCCGCCGGACGACTTCAATTACCGCAGAGGCCATGGCGGCCATGGGAAAGGAAAACGACCAGAAGCCGATACCAAAAGGTACCGCGCTCCACCATTTGTAGCGGGCGATGACTGCCACGATGGGTCCTGCACAGATTCCCAGCCCGATGATCAGCACATCTGCCGGAAGTGTTGGCCAGATCGTGGCAACCGCCAGGGTGGCCACAGAAGGTGGTGCCATTTCTACTCCGATGGTCGGACGCAGGGGCTCGGGCATTACGCCTTCAAAAAGCCGGTTGAGTACCCGGACCTCCAGAAGCGCCCAGCTTGCAATACCCATACCGAAAAGCAAGCCCGCCCAACCAGGGTAGCCCAGAGTGTTGAGGGCCATGCCACCCACCAGACCACCGGCCACCGGTGGGATGTAGAGCGCAGGAGTCACGGCTGCCAGCGGCAGGGATGCGGTGGTCAGCATGGCAACTATGCGCACTGCAATCACGCCTTGCCAGGCGAGGGCGGCCAGCACCAGTGCCAGCCAGCCCGCATGCCGGAGCTCACCAAAATACACCGCACATAAAAGCAGGGCGACGGAAACCAGCGCCATCAGCGATCCCGTCAAGGGATGGGCAAACTCGCTTTTGAATACATGGGGATATCGCAGGCTTTTGAGCAGATACAGCAACATCAGCACGCCTAAAAGCACCGCGCCACTCCAGGCAATTGCGTCAGCGATAGCGAGCGCCGGTAAGGTCCAGCCGAAGGTGGCAGCTCGTCGCCAGGCACCTGCCAGGGCCAGTAAGCCCACCGGAATGGCAAATAAACCGACCGGAAAACGGTCTAACCAGGGCGATTTTTTCATCTTCTCTGCGGCAGTTGATACAGATCAGAGTATCGCGGAGAAGCTCGGATACCATCACGGTTTGCAGTCTGGCGGTCGCGTAACTGCATTCAACATTCCAAGGATATTTCCATGAAGATGCTGCAAGATCTCTTTACCACCGATTACGGTCTGATGAGCGTTGGTGTGATCGCATTTACCCTGGGCATGGCTGTATTTTTCCGGGTATTTATCAAACGCAAGATGGATGAGTCTGCAAAAGAAGCAGGCCTAAAGTAAATCCAATGTAGTCTGCATTGCGTCGCTTAAGCGGCGACCGTGCAGACCGGCAAGTTTGCGGCCCTTTCTGGGCCATTTTTCTGAGCGAAGTCACTGGCAAATGAATATACTGTTTTTATAAACAGTATTTATGCCAACCCTTTCCCATTTGCCAGCCTACGCGGAGTTGCATGCCCTGAGCAGCTTCAGCTTCCAGCGAGGCGCGTCCCAACCTGAAGAGCTGGTCGCGCGCGCCCACACGCTGGGTTACAGCGCTCTGGCTGTAACGGATGAATGTTCGGTCGCTGGCGTGGTGCGTGCCCATGTGGCGGCCAAGCCCTTGGGTCTAAAACTGCTCTTGGGGACAGAATTCAAGGTGGCCTTGGCGGGGGGCAACTCTCCTGAAAACAGCTTTACCCTGGTGGCCTTGGCACGCAACCTGGCTGGTTGGGGTCAGTTGTGCGAGTTCATCACCCAGGCAAGACGCAAAGCTCCCAAAGGGCATTACCAGGTGGATTGGGGTGGTTCAGCTTGGGATTCGCTGGTCGACTGTGAGGTGTTGCTGGCATTGCCATTTGCTATCACTATGGAAGCAGCTCATGCAATACTTATAAGGGCTAGAGCACTTTTTTACTCCGAAAAAGCCCCGCGGGTCTGGTTGGCTGCCGAAATGCAGCATAGCCCAAACGATGCTTTGCAGCAGCACCGCTTGCAGCACTTAAGCAGGCTCAGTGGTGTGCCTCTGGTGGCAGCTGGAGGCGTTTGCATGCATCTGCGCTCCCGCAAACCTCTGCACGATGTGCTGACTGCGGTGCGACTCGGACTAGCAGTTTCAGAGTGCGGTTTTGCCTTGCAAGCCAATGCCGAAGCCCATTTGCGCTCCCGCCAGCGTCTGTCCTTGCTGTACCCGCCCGAGTGGCTTGCCAACACCGTGCGTATTGCAGACCGTTGCAGCTTCAGTCTGGACGAACTGCGTTATCACTATCCCCTCGAAGCCGTTCTGGGCGGAAAGACACCCGCACAGACCCTGCAGCATTACTGCCATGAGGGCAGTCTGATCCGTTATCCACAAGGGGTTCCGGGGCGTGTGCTGCAGCAACTCGATGAAGAGCAGGCTCTCATTGCCGAGCTGGGCTATGAGATGTATTTCCTCACGGTGCACGACATCGTGCGTTTTGCCCGCAGCCAGGGCATTTTGTGTCAGGGGCGGGGGTCGGCGGCCAATTCGGTGGTGTGTTTCTGTCTGGGCATCACCGAAGTTAATCCGCAGGAGTCCTCGATGCTATTTGGCCGGTTTATCAGCCGGGAGCGCAACGAGCCACCCGATATTGATGTTGACTTTGAGCACCAGCGGCGTGAAGAAGTCATTCAGTACATCTATGCCAAATACGGCCGCGAACGGGCCGCCATAGCAGCCACCGTTGTCAGTTACCGCCCGCGCAGCGCCCTGCGTGACGTGGGGCGTGCGCTGGAAATCCCCGAGGAGTTGATCACCGCACTGGCCAAGGAGCACCCCGGCATGTACAGCCGCGAGGTATTGTCTGAGCGACTGCAATCTGCGCTCGACAGGTTGGGGCCGCAGTTTGATTCTCCAGCCGCCCGGCGCCTGCAGCAGTGGCTGGCATTGAGCACCCAGCTGCAGCGTTTTCCACGCCACTTGAGCCAGCATGTGGGCGGCTTTGTGCTGACCGACGGTCCTTTGAGCCGACTTGTTCCCATTGAGAACGCTGCCATGCCAGAGCGCAGCATCATCCAGTGGGACAAGGATGATTTGGACGCCGTGGGCCTGATGAAAGTGGATGTGCTGGCGCTGGGCATGCTCAGCGCCATTCGGCGCTGTCTGGTGCTTGCTGGCCAGAAAAATGGCAAGCCTATGCAGATGCAGGACATCCCTACGGATGACCCTGCCACCTACGACATGATTTGCAGGGCCGACACCGTGGGCGTGTTCCAGATAGAGAGCCGGGCGCAAATGAGCATGTTGCCACGCCTCAAGCCACGCAAGTTTTACGATTTGGTGGTCGAAGTCGCCATCGTGCGGCCTGGCCCCATTCAGGGCGGCATGGTGCACCCTTATTTACAAGCCCGCAAGGCGCCAGACCAGGTGCACTATCCAAGCGCGGAGCTGCAGCAGGCGCTGGAGCGCACCCTCGGCGTGCCCATTTTTCAGGAGCAGGTGATGCAGATTGCCATTCTGGCGGCTGACTTCTCTCCTGGCGAAGCTGATGCACTGCGCCGTTCCATGGCTGCCTGGAAGCGCTCGGGCGGTGTGCATAAATTCCATGACCGCTTGGTCGGGCGTATGGTCGAGAAGGGGTATGCGCCAGAGTTTGCAGAAGCCATCTTCAAGCAGATGGAAGGTTTTGGAGAATACGGCTTCCCCGAGAGCCATGCCGCCAGTTTCGCCAAACTGGTGTACGTGAGCTGCTGGCTCAAATGGCATGAGCCCGCCTGCTTCCTGGCCGCCATGCTCAACAGCCAGCCCCTGGGCTTTTATGGCCCGGCACAACTGGTGCAAGACGCAAAGCGCCATGGCGTGGTTGTGCATCCGGCAGACGTGTCTCACAGTGACTGGGACTGCACTTTGGAACCAATGGAACAAATGGGGTCAGATTCCAATTCTTTGAATAAATTGGAATCTGACCCCATTATTTCAGTGCGGTTGGGGTTAAGGATGGTGAGCGGTCTGCAGGAGCTGGTGGGCAGGCGCATTGCCGTGGAGCGCGGGGTGGGTCCGTTTCTCAGTACGCAAGATCTGGCTCTTCGCTGTCAACTGGACGCTGCCGATCTCAAGGCGCTGGCCAGTGCCGATGCTTTGCGCTCCCTGAGTGGACACCGCAGGCAGCAGGTGTGGGATGCGTCGGCGCTCAAACCTGCACCCGAGTTGCTGCGAGGGGTGCCCATTGCCGAAGATTTGCTGGAGTTGCCCGCTGCTTCTGAAGGCGAGGAGGTGGTCTTTGACTATGCGTCTTTGGGGCTTACTTTACGCTCCCACCCCTTGCTGCTTCTGCGTGAGCAGCTATCAAAAATGAAGCTCGTCAACGCCGCCCATCTGGCTGGTTTGCCTCACGGGCGTTTGGTGCGGGCCTGTGGCATCGTCACCATGCGCCAGCAACCACAAACCGCCAAAGGCGTGGTGTTTGTCACCCTGGAGGATGAGACCGGCAGTGTGAATGTGATTGTCTGGAAAGCGGTGAAAGAGCGCTTTCGCCAAGAGGTGTACCGCTCGCGCCTGATGGCCGTCTACGGCATATGGCAGCGCGACCCGGAGTCTGGCGCGGTGTGCCATGTGGTGGCAAAAAGGCTGGTGGACATGACGCACCTGCTGGGAAGCTTGTCCACCAGCAGTCGTGATTTTCATTGAGGGCAACAGCGCCCTCGGGACGTCAGGAGTTCTGGTAAGCCGCCGACCCAAACGGAAGGGTGCCGAAATAGGAGTTGGAGTTCGAGTTGGACGAACCCGAACTGAACTGCCCGAATGAAGCCAGTGTGGCCTGCTGGCTCTTGAGCAAGCTGGAGCGCTGGTTCAGGCTGGACAAGGACATACCCACATTGCCGTCTGAGGCCAATTCTTTGCTGGCGGTGGATGAAATCTTTTGACCAATTCTTGTAAGCGCGGCACGCACACCCGCAGCGTCGGTGCTTTGCGCAGATTCAAATTTTTGGGTGTTTAACACCAGTTTGCCGCCGCTATCCAGGCTGGCTCCAACTTTTTTGAGCGCATCAGCAGTAGCAGTGTCCAGGCTCAGCGCCCGGGTCAGGTCTTTGGCCACTCGGTTGGAACTCTGGGCAGACAAAGGATCGGTGTTGGACTTGGCAGTGCTGGCTGCGGTATCCAGGGTTTTGTTGAACGCACTCACAAAGTTGTTGAGCGCCGTTTTTTCTTCAGCGGCAGTCGCGCCTGTTTTCAGGCTGCCAAGTGACAGCGCCGAGATCTGGGTGTCTGACACGGAGGATTTGAGCTTGCCCATGGACGAGAGTTGCGTGTCGGTGGAGTCCACCTGGGCCTGAATGCGCTTCTCGGCTTTTTGCAAGCCTGCCTGTCCCGCTGAACTGATGCCGCCAGGCGACTGAACGGACGACAGCGAACCATAGCGAAAGGACGCATTGGCTTTGAGAAAATCGTTGATGTTCATGGACGGCCTCTCAATGCAGTGTAGCGGTTTGCCACACGACTTACAACCGTCGGTAAACCACCTGCTGGTTAGACCAGTATCGGGAGTTGAGCCGGTCGAGTCGGACCTCGCCTCCGGTAGAAGGTGCATGGACGAAGCGTCCTTCTCCGACGTAAATTCCGGCATGGGTGGCATTGCCTTGCCGTCCAAAAACCACCAGATCGCCGGAGCGCAAGGACTGCGCGCCTACTGGTTTTCCGACATCCTGAAGTCTGGCTACCGTGCGCGGCAGCGACATTGCGCCTCGGGTTTGATAGACATACCCAATCAATCCGCTGCAATCAAATCCGGCTTCTGGCGTGTTGCCCCCATACCGGTAGGGCGTTCCGACCAGACTGATGGCATAAATGGTGACCTCATGGGCCCATTCGGGCAGGGGTTCGTCGGAAGCGTCGGCAAAACTGACTGGCGTCTGGGAAACAGGAGTTGTTGAGCAGGCTCCCAGCAGCATGCCAAGAGCCAGAAATACCGAAATGAACCCGAACTTGGAGGCTGACTGCACGTAAGTAGACGAGTTTGCTTGCATGTTTTTTTCCGTAGTCCGAAGATACCCGTTTCTGAGGAACCACAGCAGGACAACGGAATACCGTGACCTGAACCGTGACTTAAATCAATATCGCAATCGGCGCGGGTCAGGCAAAATAGACCGCTTCGTGCCCTTGTGGCAGACCTCCATTCAATTCAGGACTACGATTTCTATGCATTCCAAGAATTCGTCACATGCATCCCAGGAAACTGACAGAGCGCGCAGCTCTCTGGAGGAGTTGGATGCCCGCATCGCCAGGCTCTCCATCGCCTTGCGGGTGCCGCTAAGCAATGATATGGAAGTTCAGGAAGCCATCAAGAACTTTGAAGTGCCGTCTGTTTCGCAGGAGCGCAGAGTAGGTACGGAGCGCCGTACACCGGAACGTCTGGCCATGGGCCCGGAGCGTCGTGCCAGTATCCAGCGTTCAGAACTCCGAGCCTTGCTGGTCATGCGCTATGGCATTGAGCGCCAGTTGGTGGAGCGCGTGGGCGTGACCCTTACCCGTGAAATCATTGAAACCGCAGCACACTCGCTGGAGCGCCATGGTTTTGAACGTGGCGCCGGTGGCCTGCTGGTCAACCGCGATATCGACAATAAGTCCTGATTCTCAGCGGTTCAACCCGCTTTGGTCTTGCGTGGTTTGAAGGTCCACCAGGGCAAAACTTCGCTGAGCGACACCACTTTTCCGCACTGCGAGGGTGTGTATCCGGCAATGCCACCGAGCAGTTGCTGCCACAGCTCAGTTTGCAGCAGTTCCCGCAAGGCCAGAATGGGCGGCTCCTCCAGAGCTGATTTCAGGCATACCAGGTGATAGTCTTCCTGCACCAGGGGAATAAAGTCCAGTTTCTGGTTCTGCGCGGCTATAGCAATGCCCAGCGCGACGTCTGCAGTGCCAGCTGCAACGGCATGGGCCGCAGCCGTGTGGGATGGCTCCGTTCTGTCGTAGCCACGAATGCCGGAACTCGCAATGCCCGCTCCTGCCAGCAGGTCGTCCAGCAAGACACGGGTGCCAGTTCCCAGAGCGCGGTTGACAAAGCGCGCGTTGGTGCGCTGAATGTCAGCCAAAGAATGCAGTTCAAGCGGGTTACCAGCGGCGACCATCAGGCCTTGCGTGCGCTGGGCAAAACCAATGATTTTGTGCAAACCGGGCTGCAACAGTGGCTTGTAAATTTTCTCAGCCAATGAACCTGCGGCGGGCTGCTGCTGGGTATGGAAACCCGCCATCACGCAACGCCCTTCGTTCAGGGCCCGAATGGCATCCACACTGCCGCAAAAGCGGATATCCATGTGCAACTGAGGTTTGTCCGGGTGTTGGGGTTCTGCAGCCAGTGCCTGTTCACGCAGGCTGGCCAGAGCGTCATCATGGCTTGCGTACAGCGTGACCACATGCGCTTGCGGGTCAAAGGCCACTGCAAAAGCCCGCTGCAGGTCGCCGCGCAGGGCCTCAATCTGCGGAGCCAGGCGGATTTGGGCCTGGCGTTCAGCCCACATTAACTTCGCTGCAAACTCCGTCAGTTTGGCGGACTGCCCTTTTTCCCACACCACCAGTTCGTTGCCTAACTCGCTCTCCCAGCGCTTGAGCTCTCCCCACACATGGCGGTAGCTCAGACCCAGTGCCCGTGCGCCTGCAGAGATGGAACCTTGGCTGGAAACCGCAGTCAGCAAATCGATGAGCGGGTTGCGGACCAGAGCCGGGCTGCTGTCGCGGGAGAGGGTGTAGTGGAACTGGAGCCTATGCACGTCGTTTCATATCGCTGGTGTTTATGTCAATGGCTACGATACCGCAACTTATGAGTTCTCTGTCTGATAGCGTGGGCACCGCGCTGGAATTAGTCGTTTCGCTGGACCCCCAATTACTGGCCATCGTTTGGCGGTCGCTTGCCGTGAGTGCCACAGCGTGTCTGATCGCCTGCAGCATCGGTCTGGCCTTGGGTGCCTGGCTGGGCGTGGTGCGCTTTGCGGGGCGTGGTGCCGTGCTTACCTTGCTCAATACCTTTTTGGCGGTTCCTTCCGTAGTGGTGGGATTGGTGGTGTATTTGCTGCTATCGCGCTCCGGGCCGCTGGGTTTTCTGGGCTGGCTGTTTAGCTTCAAGGCCATGGTGTTTGCGCAATCCCTGCTGGTTTTGCCTGTGGTGACTGCACTCACCCGGCAGGCGGTTGAGGACGCAGAGAACCACCATGGAGATCAACTGGCTTCCCTGGGTGCGCGTCCGCTGATGCGCAGTCTGTTGCTGGCGTGGGACGAGCGCTTTGCATTGTTGACTGTATTGATTGCATCGTTTGGAAGGGCCATCTCCGAAGTGGGTGCAGTGATGCTCGTAGGGGGCAATATTGAAGGGTTCACGCGGGTAATGACCACTGCCATCGCGCTGGAGACCAGCAAGGGCGATTTGCCTTTGGCCTTGGGTCTTGGTCTGGTGTTGTTGGCTGTGGTGCTGGTGCTCAATGCAGCCATGGGTCTGCTTAAGCGATGGCGCGAGAGTGAGGAAGGTCAACCCATGGCGATCGCATCCATGGGTGCCGGTGCATGATGGCGCTGGTAGAGGCCCGTAACGTATCGGTTCAGTTTGGAGCTTCTGCCAGGGCGGTGCACGCCTTGCAAAGCGTGTCCATGCAAGTGCATGCTGGCGAGCGGATCGCTTTGGTCGGCGCCAACGGTTGCGGCAAAAGCACGCTTTTGCGGCTTTTGCATGGTCTGCAGAGACCCACTTCAGGCAGCGTGCAGCGCGACGCTGCGTCGCGCCAGGCCATGCTTTTTCAGCGGCCTCATCTGCTGCGCCTGTCGGTTATCAACAATGTGGCTCTGGGTATGTGGCTGCGAGGCACACCCTGGAACCACACACGCGAGCGTGCGCTGGAGTCCCTGCGCGGGGTCGGACTGGAAGACCTCGCGCAGCGGCCTGCGCACAAGCTCTCTGGCGGACAGCAGCAGCGGGTCGCTTTGGCAAGAGCCTGGGCGCTGGCGCCGCAGGTGCTGCTGCTTGATGAACCCACGGCGAGCCTGGACCCCCATGCCAAGCGCGAAGTGGAGTCCTTGCTGGCCAACATGGCCTCGCAACAGCCCGACATGACGCTGATTTTTGCCAGCCACAACCTCGGGCAGGTCAAACGCATGGCCAGCCGGGTGCTCTATCTGGAGCAGGGCAGGGTATTGGCTGATTTGCCTGTAGCTGATTTTTTTGGAGGTGCACTCCAGCAGGACTGCTACCGCCAGGCTCAATTGTTTGTCAAAGGAGAACTTGTATGAAAATCTTGAAGTCGTTTAGCACGGTAGCCCTTGTGAATATTGCACGGACAGCTATTGTTTCAGTAGCAATATCTGCCTGGTCGCTGGGCGCATTTGCCCAGTCCATCGTGGTGGCCTCCACCACGTCCACCGAACAGTCGGGCCTGTTTGCGCACCTGCTGCCCGAGTTCAAAAAAACCACCGGCATCGATGTCAAGGTGGTGGCGCTGGGCACCGGACAGGCCATTGACATGGGCCGCCGTGGGGATGCGGATGTACTGTTTGTGCATGACAAGGTTGCGGAAGAAAAAGTAGTGGCAGAAGGCTTTGCGGTCAAGCGTCTGGAGGTGATGTACAACGACTTCGTGCTCATCGGACCCAAGGCAGACCCAGCCAAGTTGCGTGGCAACGATATTGTGGAAGCCCTGAAAAAAGTGGCGACGGCTAACGCAGAGTTCATTTCTCGCGGTGATAAGAGCGGTACGCATGCGGCTGAGCTGCGCTTCTGGAAAGATGCGGGTCTGAGTGACAAAACCGGAAGCGGCTACAAGGCCTGCGGTTGTGGCATGGGCCCGGCTCTCAACATGGCATCGAGTAGCAACGCCTATGTGCTGGCAGACCGTGGTACCTGGCTGAACTTCAAAAACCGGGGTGACCTGGTTGTGCTCGTAGAAGGTGACAAGCGCCTTTTCAACCAATACGGCGTCATGCTGGTCAACCCCGCCAAGCATCCGCAAACCAAAGTGCTTGAGGGTCAGAAATTTGTGGACTGGCTCACGTCAAGCACGGGCCAAAACGTGATCGCCAGTTACAAGATTGGGGGCGAACAGCTGTTTTTCCCCAACGCAGCAAAGTAATTCGCAATGAGTTCGAACTTTACTGTTCTTGCTGTGGCTGTGTCGGTTCTGACTGCATGCAGCAGCACAGGCACAGGACAACAAACTGTGAATAGACCCGAGCCCGCACTGAAGGTGTTTGCCGCGGGCAGCCTGCGAGGCGCCGTTACAACCCTTGCCAAGGACTTTGAGGCGCGTTCGGGTCAGAAGGTAGAGCTCACCTTTGGGGCTTCCGGCCTGCTGAGGGAGCGCATTGAGAAGGGTGAGGATGCGCATGTCTTTGCGTCTGCTGACACCGAACATCCACAACGTTTGGAGCGCCTGGGTGGATGGAAGTCACACCAGGTATTTGTTCGAAACACCCTATGTGCCCTGACATCCGACAAGGTGAACGCAGTGCCAGACACCCTGCTGAAAACACTGTTGCAGCCAACCGTGCGCTTGGGTACATCGACTCCCAAGTCCGACCCATCCGGTGACTACACCTGGGCTCTGTTTGAAAAGGCCAACGTTCTGCAGCCAGGCGCGTATGCCACGCTCGATGCCAAGGCACTCAAACTCGCCGGTGCGGCGGACTCGCCCAAGCCACCCGGTAACCGGGGCACCTATGCCTGGATCATGGACACCGATCAAGCCGATGTGTTCTTGACTTACTGCACCAATGCCTTGGCCGCGCAAGCCGAAGTGCCGCGTCTGAAAGTAGTGCATTTCCCGCCAGCGCTGTCGGTGGGTGCCGCCTACGGAATGACGGTGCGCCAGGGGGCACCTGCGGTAGCCACCGCTTTTGCCGAAGCGCTGCTGGCGCCGCAAGGCCAGGCAGTGTTTAGTCGAATGGGATTTGGAGCGCCGTGAACGGCGAAAAAGGCCTGTAAGCGGTGCTTGGAGATTTCCTGTTTTGCCGGGCAATCTGACCCGTTCTAAAGCTCCTTGAGTTCGTCTTCGGTAAACACTCTTGAGCGGGTATGAAAGGCCTTGCCTTCCGGGCCTTCCAGCGAAAACGTGCCACCGTGGCCTTCGATCACGTCGATGATGAGCTGGGTGTGTTTCCAGTATTCGTACTGCGCCTTGCCCATGTAGAACGGGCTCCCGCCAATGTCACCCAGATACACATCGCCAGCGCCCATGGTGATTTCGCCGGGCAAGTAGCAGTTAGCAGCGCTGTTGTCGCAGCAGCCTCCAGACTGGTGAAACATGAGGTCCGGGCCGTGTTTGGTTTTCAGGAAGGCCACCAGTTCGAGTGCGGCTGGAGTGGCTACTACTTTGTCGACCATGCTTGTCTCCTCATCTTTGCAGATGCATTCAAAGGTGCGCTTTTGGCACTTGCTGCTTTGCGACCGGGTATGGCGGCCACCTCATGCTGGAGTACCAGAAATCGGTGACCGCCATACCCAATCGCAAAGCGAGGGTGTGCGTTCGATCGGGTCGTCCATTTCGTGCGCCGAGTAGCTCGATGGTCGGGTTGGCCAATCGCCGATTTCTGGTACTCCAGTATGAGGTGATTGGCCAACCGGGCCGTCGCGCGGAGCCACATCAAAACGAGATGACTCCGCTCATGGATTAGAAGAACCCAAGTTTGCTTTCGCTGTAGCTTACCAACAGGTTTTTGGTCTGTTGGTAGTGGTCGAGCATGACCTTGTGGGTCTCGCGGCCAATGCCAGATTCTTTGTAGCCACCAAACGCTGCGTGCGCTGGGTAGGCGTGGTAGCAGTTGGTCCAAACGCGACCAGCCTTGATGGCGCGGCCCATGCGGTAGGCAACGTTGCCATTGCGGCTCCAGACGCCTGCGCCCAGACCGTACAGCGGGTCATTGGCAATTTCCAGGGCTTCGGCTTCGTCCTTGAAGGTAGTGACTGCCAGCACCGGGCCAAAAATCTCTTCCTGGAAGATGCGCATTTTGTTGTGGCCTTTGAACAGCGTAGGCTGCACGTAATAGCCACCTTCCAAGTCGCCACCCAGGTGGGCCTGCTCACCGCCGATGAGCACTTCTGCGCCTTCCTGCTTGCCCAAGTCCAGATAAGTCAAGATTTTGGTGAGTTGTTCTTTGGAGGCCTGTGCGCCCATCATGCTGTCGGTATCCAGCGGGTTGACATGCTTGATGGCAGCCACGCGCTTCAATACACGCTCCATGAACTTGTCGTAAATGCTTTCCTGAATCAGCGCGCGGCTTGGGCAGGTGCAGACTTCTCCCTGGTTGAAAGCGAAAAGAACCATGCCTTCAATGGCCTTGTCCAGGAAGCCATCGTCCTTGTCCATCACATCGGCAAAGAATATATTGGGGCTCTTGCCGCCGAGTTCCAGCGTAGCGGGAATCAGGTTGTTGGCCGCTGCTTGTGCGATGACGCGGCCTGTGGTGGTGGAACCGGTAAACGCGATCTTGGCGATGCGCTTGCTGGTGGCCAGAGGCATACCGGCTTCGCGGCCATAACCGTTGACGATGTTCAATACGCCTGCGGGCAGGATGTCTGCAATCAGTTCGGCCAGAATCAGAATGCTGATGGGGGTGGACTCTGCGGGCTTCAATACCACGCAGTTGCCAGCGCCAATGGCCGGAGCCAGTTTCCAGGCCGCCATGAGGATGGGGAAGTTCCAGGGGATGATCTGGCCAACTACACCGAGCGGTTCCTGAAAGTGGTAGGCCACGGTGTTTTCGTCGATGTTGGACAGCGCGCCTTCCTGCGCACGCAGGCAACCGGCGAAGTAGCGAAAGTGGTCGACGGTGAGCGGGATGTCAGCGTTCAAGGTTTCGCGGATTGCTTTGCCGTTGTCCACAGTTTCGGCGTAAGCCAGCAGTTCCAGATTGGCTTCAATGCGATCGGCAATTTTCAACAGCAAGTTAGCGCGCGTGGCGGCATCGGTTTTGCCCCAGGCGTCGGCAGCGGCATGGGCGGCGTCCAAGGCCAGATCAATGTCTTCGGCAGTCGAGCGTGCGGCCTGCGTGTAGACCTTGCCGCTGATGGGGGTGATGACATCAAAGTACTGACCTTTGATCGGAGCGACGAACTTGCCGCCGATGAAATTGTTGTACTGTGCTTTGTAGGCAATTTTGGCGCCTGCGGCGCCGGGTGCTGCGTAGATCATCGTGTCTCCAGAAATATGAAAAATGTGTCCAGGAATCCCTTGCGGGTAATTGCATAGTTCAAGTCCTGTGCCAGAACGATTTGTGCTTGCAAGCCATTGATTCATATAGAAGGTGGCCGGCTTTTCTGCCGCTGTGCGGGGGTTTTCCCCGAGGTGCAATCGGTAACAGGTGTCACATAAAGTGACACCTGTCTCATGTGATCACTATGCAGGCGATTGCATATGGTCGGGATATCACCTCACGAGTACCATCGCGCCACAACGATATCGACGCGGTTGCTGACTGCGCAGGAGACAAGGTGTATCAGGCTTCCCATGATGCGGTGCTTCAACAGGCCCGCTTACGTTTAACCGAGTACGGCGACTGCTCCACCAGAGGCCTGGACGACAGGCTTTTGCGTTCATGGCAGCGCAGTCTGGCTGCAGGCCTGAGGCCACGTGACGCCATGAAGGACGTGGTGCATGTGCAAAGCAGCGACCTGCGTCAGGCGCTGGTGCGCAACCACGATTTGCTGGCCCATTCGCAGCCAGTGATGGAGTACCTGTTTGAGCAAGTGCGCCATGCCCAGGGCATGGTGATACTGGCCGACAGAACCGGCACGCTCATGCACACGCTGGGCCACGCCAGTTTTCTGGACAAGGCACAGCAAGTTGCACTGTCGCAAGGTGCTTCCTGGCTGGAACAACATCGGGGCACCAATGCCATTGGCACCGCATTGGAAGAACTGGCGGGAGTGGAAATCCACGGCGCAGAGCATTTTTTGGAGCGCAACACGTTTTTGACATGTACCGCCGCCCCCATTCTTTCGGGCCGAGGCGAACTCATGGGAGTGCTGGATATTTCGGGCGACCATCGCAGCAGCCATCCGCATACGCTGGGTCTGGTGAGTATGGCAGCGCGAATGATCGAAAACCGGCTGCTGGTGGCTTCCACACAAAGGCAAAACCGACTGCATTTGCATGCGCGGCGTGAAGGCCTGGGCACGGTGGCCGAGGGTATTCTGGTGCTTTCCGGTGATGGCTGGATTGTGGGCGCCAATCGCCATGCAATGGAACTTCTGGATCTGAGCGTCGTCGACCTAAGTGCCCGGCAGTTGTCGGATGTCATCACCTTGCCTTTTGCTCAGGTGCTGGCACGTCAGCACAGCCGCCCTGGGCAGCCCATGCCTTTGCGATTGCACAGCGGAGTGACGCTCTATGCCGTTTTGCAGACGCAGCATACTGGCACGAACACGATTGCCACACCAAACTCCGTGGTCTGCGCCCATGAAGATGCTTTGTCGCGACTCGATACCGGTGATATCAAATGGCGCTCCGCGGCCGAAAAAACCCGGCGGGTGCTGGATAAACCCATTCCATTGCTCATCCAGGGCGAGTCTGGTGTCGGAAAGGAGCTATTTGCCCGTGCTGCCCACGACAGCGGACCGCGCGCAACGCATGCTTTTGTGGCCATCAACTGCGCAGCGGTGCCAGAGAACCTGATTGAGGCTGAACTGTTTGGGTATGCACCGGGTTCTTTCACCGGGGCAAGGCGCGAAGGAAGCCCCGGGCGGTTGCGTGAGGCCCACGGTGGCACCTTGTTTCTGGATGAAATAGGGGACATGCCGCTGCCAATGCAGGCACGTTTGCTGCGCGTACTGCAGGAGCGGCAGGTCACTCCGCTGGGTGGTGGCAAGCCAGTGGAGGTTGATTTTGCCCTTGTGTGTGCAAGCCACCGCAAGTTGCGCGACGAGGTGCAGGCAGGGCGGTTTCGCAGCGATTTGTATTACCGCATCAATGGGCTTACCGTGGTGCTGCCACCCTTGCGTGAACGCACGGATTTTGAAGAATTAACGACCAGGCTTTTGGAAAAACTCCAGGCCCAGAGACCACTGTACTTGTCGCCGGAGTTGTCGAAACGGTTCAAGGAATACGAATGGCCCGGCAACTTGCGACAGTATTCCAATGTTTTGCGCACGGCCAGCGCCATGCTGTCTGCAGGTGAAGATTGCATAGCCTGGGAACATTTACCCGACGACTTGCAAGAGGAGCTTACAGGCAGCGTACCCAACCCCAGTGTGAAAGACTTTGAGACCAATCGTGTCCCGGCGATGACCCTGGGTTCCCAGAATCTGCAAGAGCTGTCACGTCAGGCAATTCGGCAGGCCATTGAAGGCAGTGGGGGAAATATGTCGCAGGCGGCTCGCCTTTTGGGCATCAGTCGGCAAACCCTGTATCGCAAGCTCAACGGCTGACCTGAAAGGCGAGGGGAAACTCTCCCGATGACCGCCTCAGCGTTCAGTCAACCACAGAAAAAAAGCGGGCCCAAAGCCCGCTTCTGGTGTGGCGAGTAATCGGACTTACTTCTTTGCTTCCATCATTTTTTTGCACTCGGCCTTCATCTTGTCGTCAGCCTTGGCGGGATCCATCTTTTTGCATTCTTCCATTTTCTTGTCATCCTTCATGGCGCCGCCGTGCGAACCAGCCATAGCACCAAAAGACACGCTTGCCAGTGTTGCAGCAATCAAAACAGACAAAAACTTGTTCATGGGTAAACTCCAAAGATTCATTTATTCACTGCCAACAAAATGGTCGGCAGTGCAGGATACAACAACCATGCGCTCTGGTGGGTTGACAGGTTTTTTGCGATTCAGGGTTTCTACCAGTGTGGCATTGGTGTTGGCATTGTTGGGCAACGTAGTGGCAGCCCCGCGCACTCCCACCGCAGACTCGCAAGTGCTGGAAAAATTGCCTGTTCGCGCAGCCGACAAAACCGCGCGCGAGCTTGCAGCTTTGCGTGCGGCGCTGGCAAAGTCTCCCGCTAACACAGCGTTGGCAACCGAGTTGGCCCAAGCCTATTTTGATTTGGCGCTGGCCCTTGGTGACCCAAGGTATGTAGGTTATGCCGAGGCCGTGGTGGCCCGTTTCTCTTCGCCTTTGCCTGCGCCTTTGCTGAGTTTGCGTGCCGTGTTGCGGCAGTACCGGCATGACTTTGCAGGGGCGCTCAAGGACTTTGGTGCCGCCCTGGCACTGGACCCTGACTTTGCAAGCGCCCATGCCTGGCGTGGAGCCATTTTTCTGGTGGAGGCGGATTACGACTTGGCCCAAAAGGAGTGCAATGCGCTGCAGAAACTGGGTCGGACTGCACTTGCTGGTGCCTGTTTGGGTTTGTTGCAGGCCTACAGCGGACATATGGAGGCGGCTTACCAGACCTTGCAGCAAACACTGCTGCGCAGCACAGACTCCAACAATCGCCTTTGGCTGCTCACCCGGCTGGGTGAGGTAGCCGCCTGGCGTGGGCACGACGCAACCGCGCAGTCCCATTACCGAGAAGCGCTGAGCTTGGGGCAGGACGACGTGTATCTGCTGGCCGCATGGTCAGACTTTTTGCTCGATGCAGACCAGCCTGCAGAGGTTGTAAAGCTGTTGACTGCCTGGGAGTCGGCCGACAGCCTGTTGCTCCGATTGGCCGAGGCCGAGTCGAAGCTCCAGCGTCCCGAAGCTGAGCGCCACCAAAAAATGCTGTTCGACCGCTATGCTGCGGCCCGGGCCCGGGGCGATACCACCCACCGGGCGGAAGAAGCTCGCTTCATGCTGCGCTTGCGCAAGGATCCAGCGACCGCCCTGCAGTTGGCGCAAGCCAATTACGCAGTGCAGCGAGAGCCGAGAGATGCCCGCGTGCTGCTGGAAGCGTCCATTGCCGCCAAAGACCGTGCCAGCGCCCAGCCGGTGCACGATTGGTTGCGCAGCAGCGGTTTTGAAGATGCCCGCCTGCGTCGTCTGGCGCAGGAATCTTTGCTGTCCGGCAGCCTGGGAAGCCGCCCATGATGTGGCGAGTTGTTTTTTTGGGCCTGTACTTGTTCTTTGCCGGTCCGGCGCTGGCACACAAGGCCAGCGACAGCTATCTGGTTATTGATGTTCAGGGCCAGCAGGTAAACGGCCAGTGGGACATTGCCCTGCGAGACATCGATTTTGCAATCGGGCTCGATGCTGACGGCAACGGCGAGATCACCTGGGGCGAACTCAGGGCCCGCCATGCAGACATTGCGGCCTGGGCACTGAGCGCCCTGACACTCGAACGCGGTGGTGTCTGCCCGCTACAAGTCAGCCAGCACCAGGTTGACGATCACACCGACGGTGCCTATGCCGTGCTGATGCTGGCAGGCAACTGCCCATCTGGCGAGGGTGAGGCGGGTGTGCACTACCGGCTGTTGTTTGATCAGGATGCGCTGCACCGGGGCCTATTGCGTGTGGTGCTCGATGGTGTTACCCACACTGCCATCCTGGCGCCCGAGGCTTCCCAGCAGCGCTTCAGCGCGGAAAAGCCGTCGCTACTCGCCCAGTTCGGCCAGTTCTTTGTGCAGGGCGTGTGGCACATCTGGATCGGGTTTGACCACATTCTGTTTCTCCTCTCCCTGTTGTTGCCGGTGGTCTTAGTGCGCCACCAAGGTACATGGCAAGGGGTGAGTCGGTTCGGCGACGCCTTGCGGGAGGTGCTGTGGGTGGTGACCTCGTTTACCGTGGCACATTCCATCACGCTGTCGCTGGCTGCGCTGGAGGTGGTATCCCTGCCGTCCCGGTTGGTGGAGTCGGCCATTGCCTTCTCGGTGGTTCTGGCAGCCCTCAACAACCTCAAGCCGGTGGTGGATTCGCGTCGCTGGATGATTGCCTTTGTGTTCGGTCTGATCCACGGGTTTGGCTTTGCCAGCGTGTTGGCAGAGCTGGGCTTGCCGCAGGAAGCGCTGGTGCTGAGCCTGGTGGGCTTCAACGTGGGCGTGGAGGCGGGGCAACTCGCCATAGTCACGGTGTTTTTGCCCTTGGCATTCTGGCTCCGCAATACGGGTCTCTACCTGCGTGGTGTTTTCACAGGTGGCTCGGTCCTCGTTCTTTTGATCGCCCTGGTGTGGCTGGCCGAGCGCGCCCTGAACTTGAAGCTGCTGGGGTAGGTTGAACCCTGGTAAGTTACGCCAGTGCGTAGTGCATGAGGGGCTCAGTATTTATGAATTTGGCAATGCAAACCTGGCTACAAAAAGCCCATATCGGTGTTATTGGAATAGCCCTGTCTCTTGGGCCTGGACTGGTTTTTGCACAGGTGCAAAACCTGTCTGTGGCCCTGAAGGTCGAAGAGGTCAATACGGGGCTGCAAAGTCCCTGGGGGCTGGCTTTTCTACCCGACGCTCGCATGCTGGTTACGGAAAAAGGTGGCTCGCTAAAGCTGCTGTCGGCGGCGGGACAAACCATTGGGTTGCTCGGTGGCGTCCCTCAGGTAAATAGTGCAGGGCAAGGAGGTTTGCTGGATGTCGCACTCGATCCCGCTTTTGCCGCTAATCAACGTGTTTACCTGAGTTTTTCGGAAAGCGACGGTGCCAACAACCGCTTGAGCGGCACGGCGGTAGCCCGAGCGCGTCTTGATCTGGCGGACAACACACTGCGAGACGTCTCCGTGATCTACCGCCAGATGCCGAAGGTCAACTCCAGCGGGCACTTTGGTTCGCGGCTTGTGTTTGATCGCAGTGGGTACCTGTTCGTTACTTTGGGAGACAGGCAAACGCGTACCGAGCGGGAGTTTGCACAAGACTTGACACGCGGTAACGGCAAAGTGGCGCGCATCACCACCGATGGCAAGCCCGCGCCAAACAATCCCAGCTTTAGCACTGCCGGTTCCCAGCCGGGCCTGTGGACTTACGGTCATCGCAATTCCCAGGGAGCAGCGCTGCATCCGCGCACGGGAGAGCTCTGGATCAGTGAGCATGGTCCCCAGGGTGGCGATGAAATCAATCTGGTGCTGCCTGGGCGAAATTACGGCTGGCCCGTCATCAGCCATGGGCAGGAATACGGAACAACCACGCCCATTGGCGAGGGCACCGCCAAGGCAGGGATGGAGCCACCGGTGAGCGTGTGGTTGTCGCGCGATGGCAAGCCATTGACCGGAGTGACAAAGTCGTCTATCGCTCCCAGTGGCCTCACCATTTATTCGGGTGACAAATTTCCCGAGTTCCAGGGCAATCTGTTCAGTGGCGCATTGGCTGGTACGGCCCTGTGGCGCATTGTGCTTGGCGGGCCTGAAGGCAAGACAGAGGTGGCCCGGGAGCGTTTGCTGGCCGCACTGGGCGAGCGCATTCGGGATGTGCGCCAGGGTCCTGATGGCTGGTTCTACTTGCTAACCGACTCTGGCAAATTGCTGCGTGTGACCCGATAGCAGGCCTTCAGCGCACCATGGCCACACCCTTGATCTGGGCATAAACCGCCATGCCGGGTGCAATGGCTAGTCGTCTTGCGGACAACTGGGTAATGCGCGAAAGAAGGCGCGTGCCATGCCCGGGACTGCCCAACTGCAGACCAATCAGCACCTGACCCGGTCCATCTTCTGCCATATCCGCCACGGTGGCTGGCAGGATATTGAGGACGCTGGTTTGTTCGGGCTTTTGCAGCGAAATGCTGACATCGCGTGCCTGAATGCGGATGCGCACCTGTGTGCCAGTCGGCAAGGGCGTGGAACGGGTTTGGGGTAGCACCAAACTGCCGCCTGCAAACTCCATTGCACACATCCTGTCTTCAGGTGCCGGGACGCCAATACGCGCTTCAATCAATGCGGCTGCCGAGTCCCCGTGGGCCAGTGGAAGGTCGAGGCGGGTCATGAGGTCCATTACCGGGCCGCTGGCTCGAACGCTGCCAGCGTTGAGCAGTACCACATGGTCTGCCAGACGCGCCAGTTCGTCTGGCGCGTGCGTCACATACACCACTGGAATATCGAGTTGCGCGTGCAACTGTTCCAGCCAGGGCAGAATTTCTGCTTTGCGCGATGTGTCGAGTGCGGCCAGTGGCTCATCCATCAGCAGAAGGCTCGGGCTCGTTGCCAGCGCGCGGGCAACAGCCACGCGCTGGCGCTCGCCGCCAGAGAGTTCGTGCGGCATTCGGGCCAGCAGGTGTGAGATGCCTAGCAGCTCCAGGCCCTGGTCCCAACCATGGCGGCGCTTGGCCGCAGGAGTGCGATCAAAACCAAACTTCAGGTTGTCCTGCACGGTCAGGTGGGTAAACAGGCTGGCTTCCTGAAACACATATCCCAAGGCCCGCTGGTACACGGGCACAAACAGCCCCCTGCTGCTGTCCTGCCAAACTTCATCGCCCACACAGATACGCCCGCTGGAGGCGGGCTCCAGCCCGGCGAGCACACGCAATACCGAAGTTTTACCGGATCCCGAGGGGCCAAAGAGCACCGTAATGCCTTGGGGGGGAAGGCGCACATCCACGTCAAGGCTAAATCCCTGCCGCTTCAGGTGAATCTGAACTTCCAGCGGTGAACCCGGCTTGTTGTTTGGCATCAGGCAGTGTCCACCGTGTTGGGGCGCCGACGCTGGTTGTACACGTTGAGCGCGACCAGCACGGCAAAGGAAAACACCAGCATCAGCGCAGCCAGCTGATGCGCCCTTGGGTACTCCAGGGCTTCTACATGGTCATAGATCTGAACGGAAATGACGCGTGTGACACCAGGAATATTGCCGCCCACCATCAACACCACTCCAAACTCACCTACCGTGTGGGCAAAGCTCATGATGGAACCCGTAATCAAACCGGGCTTGCACAGCGGCAGCACCACCCTGAGGAAGGTGTCTGTGGGGGGGGCCCGCAGGGTGGCAGCCACTTCCAATGGACGTGGGCCTATGGCCTGCATGGCGTTGTGAACCGGCTGCACCATGAAGGGCAGCGAATAAAAGACCGAGCCCACCACCAGCCCCGCAAAAGTAAAGGGCAAAACGCCCAGCCCCATGGCCTGCGTCCATTGACCAACGGGTCCCTGCGGGCCCATGCCTACCAGCAAATAAAACCCCAAGACCGACGGGGGCAGCACCAAAGGCAGCGCAGTTATCGCCGCCACCGGGGCTTTCAGCCACGACTGCGTTCGCGTGAGCCACCAGGCCAGGGGGGTACCGATCAGCAGCAAAATAATGGTGGTCAGTGCGGCCACTTGCAGCGTCAGCACTATGGCTTGAAGGTCTTCGGCGGTAAGGTGCATGGACGTATCGCTTACAGCGCGTAACCGTAGGATTGAATCAGCGACCGGGCGTTCGGGCTTTGCATCAGCCGGACCAGTGCCTGTGCAGCTTCATTGCCTTCTGCGCGCTTCAGGATTACCGCTGCCTGTGCGATAGGACTGTAAAGCGCTTGCGGGATGACCCACATGGAGCCCCGCTTGAGCCTGCCGCCTTCGAGAACCTGCGACATGGCAAGGAAACCCACATCGGCATTGCCCGTGTAGACAAAGTTAAAGGTTTGGCCAATGCTTTCTCCCTGCACCAAGCGGGGTGCCAGTGCAGCAGTTACCCCCAGCTTTTCCATTGTTTGCACTGCTGCAGCGCCATAGGGTGCCGTTCTGGGGTTGGCATAGGCGACTTTTCCCAAAGAGGGGCTCTTCAAAATCTCACCTTGTGGGTCTACGATTGTTGCATTGGCAGACCACAGCACCAGCTTTCCGGTGGCGTAGGTAAACCTGCTGCCCGGCTGCGTGAGGCCTTCACTTTCCAGTTTGAGTGGAGCGTTGGTATCGGCAGCCAAAAATACGTCAAAAGGAGCTCCATTGCGAATTTGGGCGTACAGGTTGCCGGTGGAGCCAGCGGTAATCTTCAGCGTGTGGCCCGTGGTTTTCTCCAGAACTGCCGCGATGGCTTTGATGGGTTCCACGAAGTTGGCTGCCACAGCGACCTGCGCCTGAGCTGACCAAGCGACAGCGGGCAGCAAGAACCCCAAGCCCAGGGACCAGCGTTGAAAATAACTGCGCTTTTTGTGCATGCTTATTCAGCCTGCGGACTGAGGCCGTTGAGGCTGAAGCAATACCACCAAGGCTCCCGCTCCACCCTGGGCTGGGGGTGCTTGTACAAACGCTACCACCTCTGATTTTTGGACCAGCCAGCGGTGTACCTTGTCCTTGAGCACCGGTGTTTTGCCGGGCGAACCCAGGCCCTTACCGGTGACCACGCGTACACACCGAATGCCCTGTTTGTGCGCCTCACGAATAAAGGTGGTGAGAGCCGCGCGGGCGTCGTCGGTGCGCAGACCGTGCAAATC
>CAJBMJ010000184.1 GCA_903954045.1 uncultured beta proteobacterium
GTTCACGCATGGAATCCTGCGCTTATTGATAACTAAACCCAGGCATCGAGAACTCTTGTCGAAAGGAGATCGCAACGAATTTGCAATGAAATACATCAAAACATCCACCTGCTCCGTGCCCGCTTCCCGCGTTGGAAACCTAACGCTTGATCCCACGTGTTGCTCGGAAAATTTAGCCGCGCCATAACCTTTTAACCTAGATTGAATCAATATGAAAAAAACCCTCGTAGCCGTCGCCGCCCTGACCGTTGTTGGTGCTGCACTCGCACAAAATTCCATAACCCTTTCCGGAAATATTGACGGTGGATTTAAGGTCACCACGACACCGACCGTGGCCGGTGGGTCCAGTGCGAGCAAGACTGAATTCAATATCAATAACTCTTCGACCAGCTTGTTGCTCTTTAAGGGGACCAGAGATCTGCCTCAGGGCCTAAAGGCAGGTTTTCTTCTTGAACTCGACTTCAACGTTACGCAAGCCACAACTACAGACGCAGCAGCCGGTACCGGTTCGTTTTTTAGTGGCACACCGTTCAACGGCGAGCAATACATCAGTCTTTCTGGTGGCTTTGGTGACCTGAAACTGGGTGTTCCCAATGCTGCTGTACTGATTGCGGGCGTGACCGCACAACCATTTGGTACCGCGATGGCTAGCGGATATTCCGGCTTGTACGGTCGTATGGGTACGGCGGGACTCACCGTCAATCAATTTATGGGCAATGGCAACGGACGCGTTATTCGTCATGAGAAGACGATTATGTATACAACCCCAACCTTTAGTGGTTTCACGGCAAATGCTGAGTATTCGCCCAGCAATGACAATTCAAAGACAACAACTTCAAACAACGAGCAGTACACCAGCGCATCTCTGACCTACAAGAATGGCCCCCTGACGGCCATGTATGCCTATGCCAACGTTAAAGTTGGATCCAATGGTGTGCCTACCGCTCTGACAACGGCTGCAATTTCGACTGGCGGCGTTGGTTTTACTAACGGAGGTCAAAAACTGGTGGCAAATTCAGATGTAGGTTTCGGCTTTCTGGCAGTTAACTACAAGATCGGAGATGCAACCGTGTACGGTGGGTACACAACGACCAAGTCAAGTGCGACGCCAGCCCAGGAAGATGCATCTTCTTGGAATATCGCTGGCAAGTACGCCGTTACCTCTGATATCAATGTAATGGCAAATTACTTGCGACGCACATCCAACTTGCCGACGGGTCTGCCATCCACACTGATCGGATTGGGCGCGGACTATATGTTTGACAAGAACACCAACATGTATGTTCGATATGAAAACTACGATCTGAACACGAACGGCACGACTGTGGGTGGAAGCACCACAAGTGGATTTGCTGTTGGTGTCAAGTACGTTTTCTAATCAAGAGACATCTTAGGGCCGCACTTTTGTGATTTGCAATAGTGCTGTCCTACGGGTGAAAGCGGCCTTTTAGGTCGCGGGTTTCAAAGGGGTTTTGGCCCCCTCTTGCGGGGGGGCCTTTTTTGGCTATCGACAGTTTGAACGTCCCCGTAAAGTGAAACTCACACCACCGAATCCTTCCTGAGACCGATGCATTTGATAGCCCTTTGCTGCCTCTTCTACAAAATGGAGTTCCCCATGCGATTGAAATCTTCGCCCCACATTTCTGCCTTCATTTCCTTGCTATTCGTTTTGATTGCCAGCTTTTGCTCGCCGCTTTGGGCGGCTAACAATGAAGGCTGGGTCACCAGTTGGACAGGTTCAGTGCAAGGGCCGTACCCGGTTGGCAATCCGTCAGCGCAACCCAATTTGAGCCGGGCTTTTCCATCTGCGCAAAATGGCGCGAACGATCAAAGCTTTCGCATGATCGTCAGACCCGACCTCTGGACGAGTCAGACGCGTATTCGCCTGTCAAATGCGCTGGGCGCTCAGCCGGTCACGTTTGACGGTGTCTTCGTTGGTTTGCACCAGTCGAGTTCAGCACTGGTGGCCGGAACCAATCAGGCAGTCCAGTTCGGTGGCAAAAACAGCGTCACGGTTGCACCCGGTGCATCTGCATGGAGTGACCCGGTTCCTCTGCGCTTTGTGAATCCGGGTTCTGTCGCGGCATTGGCGGGGCGCAAACTGGCGGTGAGTTTTCATGTGGTTGGTGAGAGCGGCCCCATGACCTGGCATGCCAAAGCCTTGAGCAGCTCGTACATCTCGGCACCCAAGGCCGGTGCCAAGGGCAACGACGAGGGAGAGGCAGCGTTTCCCTTCGCCACAGCGTCCTGGTATTTTCTGGATGCTGTGGACATGATGGCTCCGGCCGATACCCGTGCCATTGTGGCTTTTGGTGACTCGATTACCGACGGCACAGCGTCGACCATCAATGGCGATGATCGCTGGACAGACGTGCTCTCGCGTCGTCTGCGTGCAGCCTTTGGTAACAAGCTGGTCGTCGTCAATGCGGGCATTGGTGGCAATCAGGTCGCCGGTCCAGCAGAATATTCGGCGCAAAAACCATTCCCGGGTGGCCCCGCAGCCGGGCAACGTCTCGAACGCGATGTACTGTCACTCTCCGGTGTCAAAAGCATGATCTGGATGGAAGGCATTAATGATTTCAGCAAGAACGGTAACCGTGATGCAGACGTGGTGAAGGCAGAAATGAAAGCCATCATCGAGCGAATCCGCACCCAAAAGCCAAATTTGAAGATCATTGGTGCCACGGTCACATCGGCGCTTGGTTCTACCAGCGCTGCCCATGGCTTTGCAGAACAAGATGCCAAGCGCCAGGCGCTGAACGACTTCATTCGAAATTCTGGGCTGTTTGACGCGGTGATTGACTTCGACAAAGCGATTCTTGATCCGCAAACCGGCGGCATGCGCGCCGAATTTGTACCTGACAACACCGTAGGTGGCGCTGGCGACAAGCTGCATCCCAATCGCCTGGGTTATTTGGCCATGGGTTTGGCCATTGACCTTGATGTGTTGATGAAATAGTGTGACGCTGGGGTCAGGACTGCAGATGCGGCAAAAAGGCTTTACCCTGATCGAATTGGTCATGGTGGTTGTGATTCTGGGCGTACTGGCGGCAGTGGCGCTGCCGAAGTTTGTCGATTTGGCCAGTGACGCGCGTCGTAGCGTCATGCAGGGACTTCATGGCGCCATGATGAGCGCCAACACGATGATTCAAACCAAATCTGCCATTGCAGGTGTCACTAACGCTGCCACTGGCTCAGTAGCACTGAGCGCAACCTTGACCATAAGGACAGTGTATGGATATGCCCAGGAAGCAGTAGAGCTGGCCAAGGCAATGAATATCAGTCCTGCGGCTGATTTCTACACAGGTGCAAACCCCAACTTCATCGCCCACAAGACAGCACCTGTATGGGGCACCGGGACTTGGCGCACATGCGCCGTTCAGTACACGCCTGCTGCCGATGTGGCTACGCCGCCGGTCGTTCTCTTGGTGGATACTGGTTGTTGACTTTCCCCCAGCACTATCGCAACAGAATACGCAGAGAATCATTGAAGACCCTATGCTACATATTTCTTCGATAGGCGCTGGGAGTAACGCCCAGCCTGGACAGGAACTGCCGGTTGAAATGGGAATTGGTGCCGAACCCGCAATCGGTAGCAATCGTTGACACCGGCAGCGCAGACTCGCTCAACATGGCGCAGGCCTGCGCACAGCGAACATCATTGACATAGTCTGTATAGGTTTTGCCGGTCTCCCGCCGAAAAAAGCGGCTGAATGCGCCACACGAAACATGTGCCAGAGCAGCCGCGTCCTGCATGCGAAGTTCACTGCTGATGTTGGTGTGAATCCACTGGAAAA
>CAJBMJ010000185.1 GCA_903954045.1 uncultured beta proteobacterium
GATTCTGGACAACTTGCGCGTGCACCACAGCAAACTGGTCAAAGCTTGGGTTGGCGAGCGCAAAGATCAGATCGAGCTTTTTTACCTACCCAGCTACAGCCCGCAGCTCAACCCTGAAGAGCGGCTCAACGCGGACTTGAAGCAGGAGATGGGCAGAAAAGTTCCAGTGCGAACGAAAGCTAAATTACGCGAGGCTGCCAACGAGCATATGACGATGTTGGAGAAAACTCCTGAGCGGGTTATGAGCTACTTCCAGGATCGCCGAGTTCGGTATGCCGCTTAAAACTTCACAGGGCCGGAGCAATAGTATGCCAATTGCGGCCAGCGAAGCCAAGTTTTGAGCGGTAGGCGCAGACTTTCAGATTGAATTCTTGCGCAGCCAACCGTCTAGCACCACTGCGGCAAAAAATCTGCGCTCAAACCATAGCCACAGCCCTACAGGTACCAGCGTGGGAACCAGGTAGCTTCCGATCTGGTAAGCCAAATACACCCCCTGCATTTCCCAGTGCCCTACATCCAGACCCCGAGCAGCTTTTGCATCTACCAAAATAGTGCGCAGCAACTCAAACGCAATGCTCCAAGCCTGGGGAAACAGCAAGATGCAGTAGCCAAGTAGTGCGCGCTTGAAAAAGTACTGGCTGCGCGAAGCCAAAAGAAGTGCCAGAAACAGCGGAAATCCGTAGGCAAAGTGGGTGGTATCGGCTGAAGTTATGAAGGTGTTAATGACGCGTGACACGTCTTTTTCGACGCCTGCTGTAGCCCACACCACTTTTGCTTCCAATAAGCCAGGCTTGAGGTTTAACGAGTCAATCCAGAAGTCTGCCCAGTGATCCAGGGCAATTTGAGCAATCTTTCCTGCCGGATAAGTTACCCACTGGGATGCCTGCATCCACAGGGCAATGAGCAACAGGAACCACAGCAGGGTCAGGCCAAAGAAGGCCCACAGCGACGAAGAGGGGTTTTTGGAGGATGCGGTCATCACTAGGCAGCAGCGACTTCGGGCTTTTTGTCCATACGCGCCACCAGGTGGCTGGGGTCCATGCGCACCCAGATAAGCCAGACCACCAACACGTCAAGCATGATCAGCGCTTGCCAGAGGTATTCGTGGGCGATGCGAAAGATGTTGGTATCCCATTGGGCCAGATAAAACAGGCTGATGACACGCACGATGTTGAGCCCTTGCACGGCGATGAAGCCAGCCCCCAGTCCCCAGAGTTTGTGTTTCCAGCTGGCGGGAAAGGCGACGATGGCAGCCAGCAGCGTGATATACGCCTCAATACCGTTGCAGCCGGTCTCAATGGACACGCCCACGCCGGTAGAGGGGTTCCACAGCACTTTGCCCATGGCAGCAGCGTTCACATCAAACATGGTGACCAGCTTCATGCAAATCTGGGCCAGGGCAGCAGTCCAGGGCAGCACTAGGTACTGTTGCACCGGGTTGAGCATGTCGATGGAGAACAGCAAGACCTGAACGGCCAGGAAAATGATGAGAAAGCGGCGCATTTACAAACTATCCTTTTGGTGCAAACTCACCCAGACCATCCAACAGGGGCCCAAGGTATTTCTCACAATGCCGCCAGCGCTCGACAGAGCTGTTGTAGATGGGCTGGCGAACCTGCGTAACGCTGGGCCGATATGCTACAGAGCATCAATCCCCAATACGCAGAATTCGCCCGAAAAGCGCATGTTGCAGCCCGTAGGTTGGTCTTTGTGGCACTGCGTGCTGCTGCTCATAAGGGCAATTGAATTGACCCTGTGGCTTTGGTCTAGCTTGAGCATGTTGGTGCAAGCACCCGACTAACGCTTTGCCATCCCCGGATAAAAGGTGTCGTATACCCAGGGAAACTGGGTGAACAGCTGTTTTTGAATCCGCGCAGGAACAGCGTGTGGGTCCGGGGGCCGTACGCTGGAACGCGTAGCGTGCGGGTATTTGCCCCGGTAATAACTGTCACTTTCATGCGGATGCACTGGCAAGCTGGAATAGTCCACATCCGGCACTGGCAGTCCCAGCCACTGGTATATACCGGCCATCACCTCTTTTGGATTGCTCACCAGGTGCTCAAACACCACATAGAACAATCGACTCTGCTCTTCTTCGGGATTGTCCTGCATAGCCTCCATGGCCTTCAGGGGTCCGCCCACCAAGCCCTCAGCACCCATGAGCTTGTCAGCCCGGGCGTAAGGTGTTAAAGCGGCCATGTGGTCCTGAAAATCCAACATGATGGTCTTGCGGTGGCGACTCTCCACCGAGCCAAGAATTTGCCCAGGCTCGCGAATGCACACCAGCATCTTGCAATGGGGATCCAATGCCAAGGCCGTATGAAAGTGCTGCAACCAACCACGGCTCTTGTCAACCACCCAGGCCTTCTCCGTCTCACGAAACCAGCCATCCACAAAGCCTCTAAAACTGGCCAATAGGCGTTGATGAATACGGTCGGGATCTATGTCCAGCTGGGATAACAAAAAGTCGTTATCTGACAGCTGATGCCTCATGCCCACCAAAGCGGAACACAAGGGCGAGCTGTGCCCGGGGCTGTACACGTCCGGGTGGGTCCCCAAAAGCTGGCACAGCAGGGTAGAACCGGCCCGGGGCAGGCCGGTGACGTAAAACAGATTCATTTGAAGTGGTGGAACTTCGGC
>CAJBMJ010000186.1 GCA_903954045.1 uncultured beta proteobacterium
AAAGCCTGACTGCTTGGTGAAGGCGGGGTTGACCCGGATGATGCGGGTTTGCGCATCGGTCACGATGATGGCCTCTGCCGCAGTCATGAAAACGGCCTCGCTGAGCAAGGTTTCCCGATGCTTGGCTCTGATTTCTGTGACAATGACAGGCAAGAAACTGAAACTGAAGTTGAGAATGAAGTTGAGAACGACTCTGACAGTTGCTCTCGATCTGGTTCCGCCAAGATGCGGCGTAAATCCTGCGATACCACTGGAACTGGGACGACACCAGGTACAGGAACAGGTACCGGTACAGGTACGACTACCCATACAGAACATGAAGACCTGGATAACGACCTGACGGAAAACCATGGCATGCGTGTCGAGCGAAGTGCAGATGGTCACATGGAAGTGCATGATTCGCAGGGAAATCGCTATAGCTATCGCCTGAACTCAGGCGCTGCATCCGGCGGTGCCTGCCCTGCCGGTCAAACGGTGTGCTACTCGGATGCTGACGATGGTCATGGCTCAATGGTCGTTGGTTACTCTAGCGGTAAAACTGAAACGGCCCATGCCGAAGCCCATAACGGCAACGAATTGACCGAGCACGCCAGGCAGCAGGGCTATAGCGTGGTTTCCACCAGCAATGGTGTCGTTACCGTGCGAAATTCCAGCAACGGCAACACAGTCAAGGTTCGTTACGGCTCCAAGCTTACGCAAGGTACACCGGGACAATCTGCAGGTATTCGTGTGGAGTCAGATGGACGTATCGTGGTTCGCTACAACGACGGACTTGAGCAAGAAATTGTGCCTACGCCCTGATATCCGAATATTGCTGCTCGTCTGCAAATAGGATTCAAACCGGGCCCTTGTGTCGGGTTTTCTTTGAATTGGTTTGGTTCTGAAATCTACTCATGATGGCGCCGACAAGCACGAATACCACCCTTGACAATGCGCTGGCTGCCCACGCTCTTTGGAAGACAAAGTTACTCGCTGCGGTAGAGTCTGGCGAGGTTCTGGATGTGGCAACTATCAAACGCGATGACTGCTGTGAATTGGGGAAGTGGATTTACTCTGATGGCAAGCGGACCTACGGGCACAAGCCTGAGTTTCTCAGTCTGCTGGTGAAACACAAAGAGTTCCATGTGATTACTGGCATCGTGGCCGGTATTGTGAATGGCAAGGACTTTGAGTCTGCCAAGGCCATGATGGGTGGGAGTTCTCAGTTTGGATCGGCCTCTATGGACGTTGGCATGGCGATCATTCGGCTGAAGAAGGCAACTGTAGGATAGACGAAATCTCACTGCAACTTCTGCCACGGCGCAATGCACTGCGCAATCGGACTGACTGTTGCGGCGTTGCGGATTTGGCGGCAGTTTTAGAGGTGGGTGGGGAAAACTCACCTCACCCGTGTCCCCTCGTCGGCAATCAGTACTTCCTACGCCGCATTATTCCGAATGTTCCCAGAGCAAGCAGCGCCGATAACAGGATCATGCCCCATTCAGAAAGGGTGGGGATGCTCGCTGCATTGGCAGTAGAGACGGGGCCACCCGGATCCACGATCACGCCGTTTGCGAACAAATCATCATCACCTTCACCTCCGTCTGTGAGCGTCAGCGTCACGGTATTGCCAGAAAAAGATGCCCCGTTGAACCGGTACCAATGGGCCACATTGTTGTCCAACGTCTTTCCGTACTTCCAGTATTCCGCGTCCGCCGGGAACACGGTTGGATAGGTCAAAGTTACCGTTGCGCTAGTTCCTTGAGTTCCAGATATCAAGCGCAGGTCTGCCAGCCCATGTGGAAAAGCCTTTCCAGGCGGTAGACCTGGGGGTGATTTAGCATGTCCGGTAGTGGGAATAAGTCCAGCAGAACTGTCCGTATCGATAGCCCAACGATTACCCGTAATGGTGGCATAGCCTCGACCAGTGTTTGTGGGTGTTGTCGTCGTTGGTGCCTGGCAACTTGCTGGTGCGCTACTTCCTGCACACTGCCAAGCCCAATTGCCGTTAGCCATGGTTGGAATGTTGGGTACACCTGCCGAGCAACGGTTCGCCACAGGGGCAAAGGTAGTTTCGACGCTTTGGGCAGTTCCGCAGACTCCAGTGGCCTCTTGGGCGGCAGTCTGAAACTGCACTGAATATACGCCCTCTGCCAGACTTCCCTGCACCTGCGCCACAAAATAGAGGACGTACGACTGGTTTGGAATCAGAGGCACAGTGGAACTAAAAAGAGTTTGCCCATTGTTGAGCAACATCCCCACCTGAAAATCCACCATCCCACTCAAGCCACTGATGCTTGCGCTGTTGCATACGGTTGCAGCACTAGGTGGCGAACCGAAACCCGTTGGAAAGATCGCCCAACATCCAACACCTGTTCCGTTAGTGGTCACGGAGAATTGCGCTGCTCCGCTGGTTGGACTGCCCACCAAACTCGGACCGGACATAACCCTTGGATCCAGGATCAGATAAAGGGTGGCCTCTTTCTGAATGTTGTAATCGGAAAGGGTTCGTCCATCATCCAACTGCTTACCCACAAATAACAGTCTTTGCTGATCGGGAGGAACTCCCTCCTTGTCTTGAATTTTCTGCTTTACGTTGTCGATGCCGTCACTGGGTTCGACATCCAAAGTGATGGTTCTTCCGGTCATAGTCCTGACAAATATCTGCATTGCAAAAGCAGCTTGGGTAAAGCACAGAATCACCAGCGCCACGACTACACGAGAAAACCGGGTCCAACTGCTTTGAGTGCTGCTCTTGCTGAGGTTGTCAGCGTAGGTGTTTGCGGATGTTTTAAACACCATCCCGGCCTTGTTGGAATGGACCGAGAGCGACGCGTCGCTTTTTGAATTCAGCATTTTGGGTGTTCTCTATCGGGATGCATGCAAGGTCAAGTCAAGCTTGCCAATTGAAAGCCTGCTACCTTGTTTAGGGTGCCTGTCATGGTACCTGAGTGCAAGCCACACTCCTGAATGAGTTCTGACAGTACCTGCCGGTTGTGTTCCAGTAGGCCGTCGAAGAGATTATTGGCAACGGCCTTAGGCATGCCGTTGACCTTCATCAATTCGACAAAGGTCTTTCTGGGTTGTGATGGGTTCTTTTGGTTGGCCAGCGCTACAAAGCTCAAGGTCAGCTTGCCTTCAGTGCGGCTTGCTATGGGTGTTCTGACAGTCCCGTTGACATTGGCAAGGTGGTCCATCCGTTTGATTGCAATGGGCCCAAATTCAGGTACTTCCACTGTGACCTCACAAGACAATGCTGTGTGGGCTGGAGTCGCAAAATGGTAGTTGATGAAGAAATGGAATGAATCCAGTCCGCTGTGGTATCTCGTCAGTATTTCGTCCTTAACCATCCCAGTTACCGTGACTCCATCATCCACCAGATAGGGCAATCCCTCTTGGCTATGGTTAATCAATTCAGCAATGGGCATGAGCCTAGATCCAGCTTTGGTACCAATCTGTCGGTTGACAAAGTATCTGTTCAGGCAATAGGAGGTGGTTGGTTTTTGCTTGAGCTCGTCGGCAGCGCCCAGAACATGCAGGAAGTTCTTGAGTTTCGGCGGCAGGGCCTGCAAATCGCGTTGATGCTGAGCCACGGAGTCCTTGCCACCGTCACCCCAGCCGAAATGTCGCTGATACAGCTCAAAGAAGGCAACTGCATCCTCGCTTATGGAAGATGATTGGGGCCGTATCCGTAGCTGCTCTTTGGAGTCAAGTTCTACCCAGGCCGGATCTACCAAAAGACTTGCTGGGACGCATAGGCGAAATGCCTTTTTGGGATTGACTGTGAACAGCCCTCGTCCGAATTCACCATGGCGCAGGGTTAGGTTGTCAGCGATGCCGCCCAGTGCACGGAATCGAATCAGGATCTCTTCAAATTCCATTTCATCAATTTGACAGAACTGACTCGCTAGGCTCCAGTTACGCGAAACCTCTAATCACGCACATCCCGGTGACTCCACCAGTCGTCGGGACCAATACTTTCCCAAGAAAACATTCCTCATATCCTGAGTAAGTTGTAGGGTTGGAAGGGTTATAGGACACGCCATTTATAGTGATGGCGGTGATGGTCGTACTGCTAGCCGTGTCATTCACAAAGACTACCGAACCGACATCATCTCGATACACTGCTGGAGTTCCGCTGCTGAAATACACCCGCACAAAACCATTGGCATAGCTGTCACTGGTCGTTTGGTACACCATCAACACGCCCAGTGCTGCTGAGAGAAATAGGCCGAATAGACCAGATGATCTTTTGCGCAATTTGAACAGTGCGAAGGTGGCCAGCATCAGTGACATGAGCACGACGGCTTCGAACGTCAGTGGCACACTTTGCGAGTTTGCAAAGGACACACAGATATTGTTCTGGCCCGCAGCACACGGGTTTACCTGGCCCCAAGCAGAGGAAGCAAACAGACAAGTTGCAGCCAAGACTGATGAGATGAAGCGCATTTTTTGATCCTTCAAAGTAGCCATATTGGAAGGATAACCCACCTAGTACATGTGGGAGGTTCTTGCGGAGGACATCGGTACCGGTCCTCGTATTGCCGCAACGTCCGCCACGGCGCAACGGACGTGGCTTTCGGACTGACTGTTGCGGCGTTGCGGATGTGGCGGCGATTTGAAAGGTAGTTGGGAGATTTCGCCCTGCCTCCCCCTTGCCCGTAATCAGATCTTTCTGCGCCGCATAACCCCGAACGTCCCTAGAGCAAGCAGCGCGGACAGAATGATCATCCCCCATTCGGACAATGTTGGAACCGTACTCCAGAACAGCTACCCTTGACGACGACGTTGTCGAGCCCAAGTTGCCAGGATCAGAAGCCCAGACAGTGCAATCAGCCCGTACTCACTGAGTGTCGGAATTGCAACATTGCCAATAGGTGCAATCGTAAAAGTCATGATGACTTGTCCCGCTGCACCAACGCCGCCTGTGTGAACACTCGGAAATGACGGGCCATTCTTGCCCGAGCCACCACCACCACCACCGGGTGAAATGCCAGGATCACCCGGGTCCAGGTTGTTCGGCCCTCCATTACCTCCAGCGCCTTGACCTGACCCTCCGGTCGTCCCTACGCCATTCCCACCGATAGCAGCTGAAGGGGCAGAACCGCCGCCGCCACCGCCGGCATCGCTTACCCCGCCTGCCGCACCATCGCCACCTGAAAACGCGGTTGCACCGGTAGCAGTACACAACGCAGTGCTACCGCCAAGACCTCCCGTGCCAGCTACAGTTCCGCCACCACCTCCTTGGGCTCCGATTCCAGAT
>CAJBMJ010000187.1 GCA_903954045.1 uncultured beta proteobacterium
AAAGGTCTGAACGGCTCCCCATAGTTGAACGCCATCCTTCATCCAGTCCGGAATGAACTCAGTTGGCGTGATGGTCTCCGTCAATACAACCTCCGATTGTTTTGACGTGAAGTTGTAGATGCTGCCCGTGACGGGGTCAACAATCTTGGTCCCGGACCGATAGGCGTATGAACGCAGTGCGTTCAATTTGGGATCGCTGCCGAGCCCATGAATTTTTGTGGTGAGGTGAAAAATGGCCATGCTACTGTCTCCCTATGTTTTTCGACTTGGCGTTATGGGCGACCTCGACCAATAACGCGGCTGTTTGATTGAAGTCATCCGCCCTCGGATGGCTTGGGGAGCCGTGGAATTCGGCAGAATTAGCAGGGGGGGCATCGCCCCCACTGAACGGTGCCCTTGGGGCAATGTATAAGTGCGCTTGGTTAACGAGAAAAAGAAGTGGTACTTCGAGAAATGTGCATTCCATGGTGGGGCTCCTTGAAATCACATTGCAGGAAATCACCGCTGAACGCAATCAAAATGGGGGTTGCGATTGAAATATGAATTTGCAGGCGGCTTCAAAATTCGATTGCGTTCGTGATCGCAATGATTGCGAGTCATTCGGCGAATGGCGGAACGGACATCAACGTCAAAACGAGTTGCTCAATGCGCCGATAGAACGAGATAACGACGATCAAACGACGACGTTTTCCAAAAATCGGTTCGCATGGTGAGGGAATTTTTGAATGATCGTGATAACGGCGCTCAAACGTCGTCGATAGCCCGTCGTTTGGTGGCGATATCGGTGACGATGGATTTGCCTGGTAGATTTGTGCGAGAAATAGCGAAAGAGTGTATTGACAAAACCGTTTCGTCCATCCCGATCATTTTTTGCGGCGTAGTCAGTTTTAAGGGAATGGGCTGATCAAAGTTCTCTTCATAAGCGACTCAAATGCATCCACCGGCAGCGGCCTGCTGAACATATCGCCCTGATAGACGTGGGAACCTATGTGCGCCAAGAGGTCCGCCTGAGCCTGCAACTCCATGCCTTCAGCAATCACCGAAAGCCCCAGACTTTCGGCCAGCACGACCACCATCTTGGCAATGGCCGAGTCGTTGGCGTCGGTGACTGTTGGCGCCGATTGCTGCCCAACAACGCTTATTCACGCTGTTGGAGCGAGTTCAGCAAGCGGTTAAAACTGCCCACCAACACCCCCACTTCGTCTTGCCGCACGATGGACAGGGGCGCGGCCAGTGCGCCCGACGCGTCGTTACTGGCCAGTGCGTGAATGGTGCTGAGCAGGGGCGAGAACTCGCGGCCCAGCATCCACCAGGTCAATAAGCCAGCCAGCAGGGTCATGGCCAGGGTAGTCAGCGCATACGCATTGCATGTCTTTGATGGGGGCAAACGCCTCTGAGGTGTGTAGCGAGACAACGATATGCCAGTTGGCTATCGGGATGGTGTGGCCCGAAGCCAATACATCTACCCCCATCGGATTGACCGCCATACCGGAGCCCTCAAACCCGAGGATGAACCGGTCGACCAGCGGGTTGAAGCCAGGCACAAGCACTTCCAGGCGACGGCGCGCGTCAGTAGCGGTGATGATGAGGCGGGATTTGGAGCCAATCAGCAGATAGCCACCGGTTTGCCCATAGGTGCTGATGGTGATGTTGTCCAGAAAATTGGCCCGGTTCAAGTCAATCACACCCACCAAGGTGCCTATGATTTGACGCTGCCCGTTGAAAATCGGCACGGCCAGCGAAAAGACCGGCGTTTTGAGCAGTTTGCCAATCACCGGTTTGCCGATGTGCGGCTTGCCGTCCTTCAGGGCAACGGCCACCTGGTCACGGTCCATGTAGTTCACTCCCACACGTCCCAGTGAGACCGGCAGAGAGGCCAGCGCCGTGCACATCTGTGATGAAGTAGCTACCGTTGAACAATATTTCGAAGCTCGGGCGTTGCTCCAGAAAAGACTGCTGCGCGTCGTCGCTGCGCAGTATTGCAGGTTGCACCCTGCGCGCCACGCCTTCGAGCGCGGCCATGCGGTCAATCAGTTGTTCGTTCACCTGAGACGAGACAAAGTGGGCTGTGGTGAACCGCTGCTCTCCCGCATGACGCACCAGGTCGTCCCTGAGCATGCGGCTGGCATAGAACGACAGCGTCTACAGGCTTGCCACAAAGATGAGCAGCGTGAACAGGGTTACGCGGGCTTTGATGGAGCGCAAAGGTGACAGACTTGTTTTCATTATTAACCCCCTACTTGCTACTGTTTTAGTAGCTTCCTACGCATATTCTACGTGGCCTATAGCCCTAAATGCCCATGAATCTGGGCGCTGGCTGCGGCGAGCTGACCGGCCAACCCCTGCGCCAACTCCGCGCAGGCGGGTGCATCGCCGGCTTGGCCTGCGGTCTCCAATTGCTGGCACAGCTCGCCCAGGGCCAGCGCGCCCACGCTGCGTGCGGCGCTCTTGAGCGTGTGGGCCACGCGGCCCAGGGTGATGGTGTCGTTGGCATGCGCGGCGGCGATCATTTCGGCCACCTGCGTTTGGGCGTTGACGATAAATTTGCCCAGTAATCGCTTGTGTATATCCGGGTTGTCACCCACCAGCTCGGTCAGCGTGGAGGGGTTCCAGATAGCGAATGTGTTGATACTGGC
>CAJBMJ010000188.1 GCA_903954045.1 uncultured beta proteobacterium
AAGACACCGAGGTTGACTACCGCGATGACAACCGCCACTTGTGGCGCTTTCACGAACTCTCAGATGATGAAGAGTCGTTTGAAAACACCGACCAGACCCCACCCACCCAGGAAATCCAGAGCCTGCCACCACGCCATTACCCCGAATGGGACTACAACAGCCAGAGTTACCGTCCGGACTGGGTCAGTTTGTACGAGCGCCTGCACCCCAGCGGGTCCGTGAACGTGATCGACCAGTTGCTGGCAAAGCACGCCGCACTGGCCAAACGCCTGAAAAGACTGTTGGAACTTCTAAAGCCGCAAGACTCGGTGCGGGTGCGCTACCAGGAAGAAGGCAGCGAGCTTGACCTGGACATCGCATTGCGCGCACTGATTGATTTCAAAGGTGGCAACACACCTGACCCGCGCATCAATATGAGCCAGCGCACGAATGGCCGCAATATCGCAGTGACCTTGCTGCTCGATCTCTCGGAATCGCTCAACGAACGGGCCGTGGGCTCCGACCAAACCATTCTGGAGTTGAGTCAGGAAGCGGTAGCCCTGCTGGCTGGATCCATTGAGGAACTGGGCGACCCGTTTGCGATTGCAGGGTTTCATTCCAACACCCGCCATGATGTGCGTTACTTTCACATCAAAGGTTTTGGCGAACACTGGGGTGACGACGTCAAGGCACGTCTTGCCGCCATGCGGGCAGCGTATTCCACCCGCATGGGCGCCGCCATGCGCCATGCGGCCCACACGCTGGCTGCGCAAAGAAGCGACAAGAAACTGATGTTGATTCTGACCGATGGACAACCGTCGGACGTTGATGCGCACGATGCACGACTGCTGATTGATGATGCACGCCAATGCGTGAAAGAGTTGGACCAGCAAGGCATCTACACCTATTGCATCAACCTGGACGCCAGGGCCGACGCCTATGTGCGAGATATCTTCGGCAATCAGTACACGGTGATTGACCAGATAGCGCAACTACCAGAGAAACTTCCCAGGCTTTTCATGGCATTGACCCACTAACTGACCACCTGGGTTGTTTCTTCTGACGGCGACTCTGACTCGCGCGCAACAAGTATCATGAGTCCATCCAAAAAACCACAAGTTAATCATGTTTGACAATATTCGAATCACCCAGCGTTTTGCCACTGTGCTCTTTGCGTATTGGGTATCCTTTATGGCTGTGGCTATCGTCAGTTACTGGGGTCTATCCTCCTCCCGAGACAGCCTTAGGGCAGTCCACCAAAAGGCCATGGTCCCGGGTTTGCAGATATCTGACTCTATCGACAAGATAGTGCAAAGCAGGTTGCAAATATTATTGGCCTTCCAGCACGCACCCAATGGGCCTTTGTCGTCCATTCATGATCACCCGACTAATTTGCACACTGAAAACATTGCCAAAAGTCGTGCAGAGGCTGACCATTTATTTGAATCGCTGACCGCCTTGTCTGACCACCCAGAAGAACAGGCGCTTTTAGCAGTCATCAAGCAAACCCGCACCGCTTGGTTCGAGAAGATGGACCTTGCGGTCAAAGCGGTTGCCAATGGGGACTTCGCCCCAGGAACTATGGCCGCATTTTTGCAGGCGGGTCGAATGGAAGGCGAAGCTGCCATCAAGGCGCTTTTAGAACTGCGCAATTTCAAAGTCAAGGCGGCAGAGTTAGCTTCAGAGCAGGCAGAGAGCAGGTACCAAACCGCGCTGCTTGTTTTTCTGACAGCAGTTGTTGTCGGTGGCATTCCCGCTACATTTATGACTGTTCTACTGATGCAGCGAATACGAAAAGGATTTGCCGTGGCGGACCGAGTGGCAACATCCATTGCTGCTGGAGACTTATCCAAAACGGTGAGTCATTCAGGTCGCGACGAAATAGGCCATTTGTTAACCCAAATGTCAGGCATGCGCGACAACCTGCACCACGTAATCAGTCAGGTACGCAGCGGTTCTGACGCGATAGCTTCCGCTGCAAGAGAGGTAGCCTCCGGTACGCTTGATCTTTCCAACCGCACTGAGCAACAAGCCGGATCACTGGAAAAGACAGCTTCTGCAAGCGAAGAATTGTCCAGCACTGTGCAGCACAATGCCGAAAGTGCAGCGCAAGCCAACCAATTGGCCAACTCGGCGTCAGCCTTGGCAACACGCGGTGGCGTGGTGGTCTCCCAGGTAGTGGACACGATGGATGCAATCAACACTTCGTCACGCAAGATTGTGGACATCATCGCCGTAATTGACGGCATTGCTTTCCAGACCAACATCCTGGCCCTCAATGCCGCCGTGGAGGCAGCCCGTGCTGGCGAGCAAGGCCGGGGCTTTGCCGTGGTCGCTGCAGAAGTGCGCAGTTTGGCCCAACGATCCGCCACAGCGGCCAAGGAGATCAAGAGTCTGATTGACGACTCAGTTGGCAAGGTGGGCCGTGGCACCGAACAGGTTGCCCAGGCTGGCCAGACCATGCAGGAAATCGTGTCTGGAATACAACGGGTGGCCGATATTGTGGGCGAAATAGCCTCTGCCAGCAGGGAACAGTCTGCTGGTATCGCTGAGATCAACAATGCGGTCAGCCAGTTGGACGGCGTTACCCAGCAAAACGCGGCCCTGGTGGAAGAAACGTCAGCTGCATCGGCTGCATTGCAAGAACAGGCCCGCCAACTTGCCTCTCTGGCCGCATCTTTTCAGCTTGAGGACGGGAACCGGACTTTCCAGCTGACATAGAGG
>CAJBMJ010000189.1 GCA_903954045.1 uncultured beta proteobacterium
AACCAAGGTGGAGGTGCACCGCCACCCGCTGAGCACGGCGGGTGACATCATGACGCCAAATGTGGTGACCATTGCTGACACCGCCAATGTGGGAGACGCCTGGGCTTTGCTGAACGCCCGAGGGATAGGGCAGGTTCCGGTGGTTGGTGCTGATGGAATTCTGGTAGGTCTTTTGACCCGTGCCGATTTGACGCGACCAGACAGATTGCCGGGCCACGAAGTCCATCCGCTGGTTTGGCGGGCAGCGTTGGCCCAAAGCGTGGTGGACATCATGTGGACCCCGGTGCCCAGCGTGGCTTTGGAAACTGATATCCGTCGCGTGGCGCGGGTCCTGCTGGACACCGGCTTACCCGGTCTACCCGTTGTAGAGGACACGGGGCGCGTCATTGGGTTCGTGTCACGGTCCGACATACTGCATGCGGTAGTGGCCGATCCGCCACTCGATTTGTGGACTTGAAATATTAAGTAGTAACGTGATTTCTGAAAGATTTGAAGAATGCAATGCCCTGTAGATCACGCCAGCCTGAACTTGTCACCGACCGGATGCCCGATTTCCGAGAAGGCGGCAGCGTTCAACCCCTTTGGGCCCGAATACCAGCAAAACCCTGCCGAAACCTTGCGTTGGGCACGGGAGGAGGAGCCCGTTTTCTATAGCCCGGAACTGGGCTACTGGGTGGTCACTCGGTATGACGATGTAAAGGCCGTTTTCCGGGACAACATTTTGTTTTCGCCTTCCATTGCACTGGAGAAAATCACGCCCGCCCCTGCCGAAGCAGCTGAAATCCTCAAAGGCTACGGTTATGCCATGAACCGTACGATGGTTAATGAAGACGAACCAGATCACATGGAGCGCCGCCGCTTGCTCTTGGACGCCTTTTTGCCAGAGGCGCTGGCCAAGCACGAACCAGCCGTGCGGGCGTTGGCCCGCCAATACATGGACCGCTTCATTGACAAGGGGCGCGCTGATCTCATAGGTGAGATGTTTTATGAAATTCCGTTAACAATTGCGCTGCATTTTTTGGGTGTTCCAGACGAAGGCGCGGAACAGTTGCGAAAGTTTGCTGTAGCACACACGATCAACACCTGGGGGCGTCCTACGCCCGACGAGCAGTTGCAGGTGGCTGAAAACGTAGGCCGCTTTTGGCAGACAGCCCAAAAAATTCTGGACGATATGCGTGCCAAGCCGGATGGCGAAGGCTGGATGTTTGAGACCATACGCCAGCATCTCAAGCATCCCCAAATCGTGACCGAGTCTTACCTGCGATCCATGATGATGGCCATATTGGCAGCGGCCCATGAGACAACTTCCAACGCGACTGCCAACGCATTCATGACCTTGCTGAGCCATCGCAACGCATGGGAAGATATTTGCGACAACCCGGCGCTCATTCCCAATGCAGTAGAAGAATGCCTGCGCGTAGCAGGGTCCATCATTGCCTGGCGGCGTATTGCTACGGCAGATACCCAGGTAGGTGGCGTCGCTATTCCCAAAGGAGGAAAGCTTCTGATAGTGCAAGCATCGGCCAACTTTGATGCTCGCCACTTTGAGAACCCCAACGAAATTGATTTGTACCGCGACAACTCGGTTGAGCATCTGACCTTTGGTTACGGCGCGCACCAGTGCATGGGCAAGAATATCGGGCGAATGGAGATGCGTGTCTTTCTGGAAGAATTTACACGACGATTGCCGCACATCCGACTGGTTGAAGGGCAGACTTTTGACTTCCTGCTCAACACCTCATTTCGGGGACCCTCCCAGTTATGGGTGGAGTGGGACCCCAAGCTCAATCCGGAGCGTACAGATCCGCAGCTTGTGGACTCGCCCCTTTCTTTTCCGATTGGCGCCCCTGTCAAGGAAGATATTTCACGATCCATAGTGGTTCTTGAGAAGCTCCAAGACACGAAGGACATCGTGCGCTTGGTACTGGCAGACCCCCGCGGCCGTGCGCTTCCATCCTGGACAGCAGGGTCTCACGTCGACTTGATTGCCGGTGGATACCGCCGGAAATACTCGCTCTGCGGTCAAGCCTCCGACCGATCGCGGCTGGAAGTCGCCATTTTGCGGGAGACCGAGGGACGCGGCGGGTCCCGGCATTTTTGCGATGGGGTTCGCACCGGCGATGAAGTTCATCTGGCTGGCCCCAAAAATCTCTTTCGACTCGATGAGTCCGCACAAAAGTATGTGTTGATAGCCGGTGGGATCGGCATTACACCCATTTTGGCCATGGCAGACCGTCTCAAGTCCCTGGGGCGGGTCTACTCCCTGCATTACGCCGCCCGATCCAGAAGTCACATGGCACTACTTGGGCGTGTGTTGCGTGATCACGGCAGCAATGTGGTGTTGCACGCGGGTGATGAGGGGCAACGCATGCACCTCGAAGCTTTGCTGGCGGATGTCGTTGATGGCACCCAGGTATACGCCTGTGGCCCTGATCGGCTTATCGATTCACTTACGACTTTGGCGGAGCATTGGTCTGAAGGCACGCTGCACTTTGAGTACTTTAGTGCCGAGGGGTCTGTGCTGGACCCAGCCAAAGAGCATGCCTTCGATGTAGTGTTGAAAGACTCTGGAATGCGTATTTCCGTGGCATCCAACCAGACTTTGCTGCAGGCTTTGCAGTCAGCCGGAGTGGATGTGCCTAGCGACTGCGCCGAGGGGCTGTGCGGAACCTGCGAAGTGGCCTTGCTTGATGGTGAGGTAGATCATCGCGACAAGGTGCTAAGCAAGGCAGAGCGCGCTGCCAATCAGCGCATGATGAGCTGCTGCTCCAGGGCAAAAGGACAAAAAATCACCGTAGCGTTGTAGCCAACCGCTTTCTGTTTGTCTTGGATTGCGGCCTCACGTAAACACATTGACCTGGGATCCGACCAGACTGTCGCTTGGCAGTTTCTCATGGTCTGAATGAGAGGGCGAGTTGGCTTTGGAAGCCGATTGTTCTTGGGGATGCGGGGCTTCAAGCGTAG
The DNA here is from genome assembly GCA_903954045.1 of uncultured beta proteobacterium. Lineage (GTDB taxonomy): Bacteria > Pseudomonadota > Gammaproteobacteria > Burkholderiales > Burkholderiaceae_C > Allorhodoferax. The sequence goes on from CAJBMJ010000189.1 coordinate 2,965, forward strand.
TGATTTGCGCCTGAATAGCCCCCATCTCGGTTTGTAGGAACTGCTGCTTCAGCTGTTTGGTCTTGGTATCAAGTTTGGCTTCACCAAGCTCCTTGAGTTGTTGCGAAAGCTCGCTGTGCCACTTCTGTAGTTGCGCCTTGTGGCTAGAGCTATTTACGGACCCGTGAGGCTGTATGGCGGCTATGGAATCGTGTGTCATACCCCTGTTATCGTCACTCTAAGCCAAGGACTTAGCAGAAATCGAAGATGGCTTGCAGGTGACTTTTGCGTCACACCAACGGTTTCCTTGGAATTCAAAAAAACGTAACTTATTGATTTATAAGAACTTTATTCACGTTCTTGGTCGGGGTGACAAGATTCGAACTTGCGGTCTCTTCGTCCCGAACGAAGCGCCTTACCGGACTAGGCCACACCCCGAAATGCGAGCGAAGGCACAAAAAAATCAATGGTTCCTGTCAAGCAACTGGGAGGCCAATTGTATCAAGCAGGTGCTGTGTGGGCCGCTTGGCAGGCGCTTCGCGGCCGCTATGGCGCGCTGGGCTTCTGCATGGGCTGCCGAACGCGCTACATCCAGAGCACCGCAACTCTTCACGATGCGCACAACTTCCTGAAGTTTGGACAGATCCCCATTTTCAATGGCATGTCGCACTGTCAGACGGTCAGATTCGGAGCTGCGCTGCATGGCAGCAATCAGGGGGAGGGTGGCTTTGCCCTCGCGTAAATCGTCACCCAGATTCTTGCCCATGACCGCTGCATCCCCCGCGTAATCGAGGACGTCATCAATCACCTGGAAGGCGGTTCCAAGGGCCTGGCCGTAGTCGGCGCATGCTTCCTCCTGGGCGACATCCGCTCCAGCCAAAATGGCTCCAACGCGGGCACTGGCTTCGAACAATTTGGCAGTTTTGGAGCGAATCACCTGCAAATAATCCGCCTCATTGAGGGATGCGTTATGCATGTTCATCAATTGCATGACTTCGCCCTCTGCGATCACATTGGTAGCATCGGCCAGCACCTGCATGATGCGCATGCTTTGGGCATCGACCATCATCTGAAAGGCGCGCGAATACAAAAAATCTCCTACCAATACGCTGGCGGGATTGCCGAACTTGGCGTTGGCTGTGGGGTTGCCACGGCGCAGGTCAGATTCATCCACGACATCGTCGTGCAGTAGCGTTGCCGTGTGAATGAATTCAACTACAGCCGCCAGGTTGAAGCGCTGAGTACTCTGGCAACCCAACGCGCCGCAACAAAGTAGCAGCAGTGCAGGGCGCAATCGCTTGCCGCCAGCAGCAATGATGTATTGGGAGACACTACCCACCAACGGAACGCCAGAGTCGAGCCGCTTTGCGATAACCAGATCGACCTGGCGCATGTCCTCTTCAATGATGGAAAGCCCGTTTGGGGATGCGGTAGAAGTGGCTTGCAAGGCGTGCACCAATATTGTTAGTTGAGAGATTATAGGAAGCCAGGCTGAGGCACCGTCGTACTTCTGTACTCGCAGTTGATCTCGGGAGTGCAGGGGTGTTATACTCGCGGGCTCTGCGGAAATTCGTCCAAAGAGTCTCGTCTGCTGACGTTAAGTCAGCAGGGTCAAGTTAAAGAGGTCAACATGTACGCGGTCATAAAAACCGGCGGCAAGCAATATCGCGTTGCTGCTGGCGAAAAAATTAAAGTAGAACAGATTGCTGCGGACGTAGGCCAAGAGATTGTGATCGACCAGGTTCTGGCAGTCGGAAACGGCGCTGAACTCAAGGTCGGCACACCCTTGGTGTCCGGCGCGACCGTTACGGTCACAGTAATTTCTCACGGCAAGCACGACAAAGTGCGCATTTTCAAAATGCGTCGTCGTAAGCACTATCAGAAACGTCAAGGGCACCGTCAGCAGTTCACTGAACTGCAAATCGGCGCAATTGCTGCTTAAGGACACCAGGTCATGGCACAGAAAAAAGGCGGCGGCTCTACGCGAAACGGGCGCGATTCCAAGCCCAAAATGCTCGGTGTGAAAGCTTTCGGCGGTGAATTGATCAGCGCAGGCTCCATCATCGTTCGCCAGCGTGGTACCAAGTTCCACCCCGGTAGCAATGTCGGAATCGGCGTGGATCACACTTTGTTTGCACTCGTGGACGGCCACGTGTCGTTTGCAGTCAAGGGTGCAATGAGCAAGCACACAGTGAGCGTGACTGCAGCGTAATCTGCGGCAAACTCCATCGCAAAACCCTGCGCTCGACCAGCGCGGGGTTTTTGTTTTCAGCCCACTGCGTTTAGCTTCTCAATACGAGGTTAGCCTGCAACGCAACCCAAGATCGGGTTGGCATTTGGGAAAATAGCACCATGAAGTTCGTTGACGAAGCCTATATCGATATCTCTGCTGGAGACGGCGGGGCGGGTTGCGTCTCGTTCCGACATGAAAAATACAAAGAGTTTGGTGGTCCCAATGGGGGTGACGGAGGGCGTGGTGGACACGTGTTCGCCGTAGCAGACCCCAATCTCAATACCTTGGTGGATTACCGCTTTGCGCGCCGGTACGACGCCAAGCGTGGTGAGCACGGCATGGGCTCCGACATGTTTGGCGCTGCGGGTGACGACATTACGCTCAAGATGCCCGTGGGCACCATCATCACCGACGCGGAGAGCGGCGAAGTACTTTTTGAGTTGCTGGTTCCCGGAGAGGTCATCACCATTGCCAAAGGTGGGGACGGCGGTTTTGGCAATCTTCGCTTCAAGAGCGCCATCAACCGGGCACCACGTCAGAAGACGCCCGGCTGGCCTGGCGAAAAACGCAATCTCAAGCTGGAGTTGAAGGTTCTTGCCGATGTGGGCTTGTTGGGCATGCCCAATGCAGGCAAATCGACCCTCATTACTGCCGTGTCCAATGCGCGTCCCCGCATTGCCGATTACCCGTTTACAACGCTGCACCCCAATTTGGGCGTGGTGCGGGTAGGGCCGGAGCAAAGCTTTGTGGTTGCCGATCTCCCTGGCCTGATCGAGGGAGCATCGGAAGGCGCCGGTCTGGGGCATCAGTTTTTGCGGCATTTGCAACGCACCCGCTTGCTTCTGCATGTGGTGGATATGGCGCCGTTTGACGAAAACATCGATACGGTGGCGCAGGCCAAAGCCATCGTCAATGAACTTAAAAAGTACGACGAAAACCTGTACAAAAAGCCGCGCTGGTTGGTGCTCAACAAGCTCGATATGGTGCCCAAAGAGGAGCGCGCAGCTCTGGTCAAGGACTTTGTTAAGCGTTTTAAATTCAAAGGCCCTGTTTTTGAAATTTCCGCGCTGACCCGAGAAGGCTGTGAGCCGCTGATCAAAGAAATCTACAAGCATGTGAAGGCCCAGCAATTGGCTGAGCAGCCGCATGTGGAGGTGGACCCTCGCTTTGTTGCTGCCCCGCCTTCCGACCCGCAAACTTAGCCAATAGCTATAAAAAATAGAGCGACTTACGCAATAGCTGTAAGCGCTAGAGTCAAAAATGATACATAAATCCACATCCACTGTGCTGCGCGATGCCCGACGCATCGTGGTGAAAGTTGGCTCCAGTCTAGTTACCAATGATGGGCGTGGGCTGGATGAGCAGGCCATTGGGGAGTGGTGCCGCCAGATGGCGTTTCTGGTCCGTGATGGGCGCGAGGTCATTATGGTTTCCAGTGGCGCGATCGCTGAAGGGATGAAACGCCTGGGGTGGTCCACTCGGCCCACTGCAATCCAGGAGTTGCAGGCCGCAGCCGCGGTTGGTCAGATGGGCCTGGCCCAGATGTACGAGACCAAATTACGGGCCAACGATCTGGGGAGCGCGCAGGTGCTGCTCACCCATGCCGACCTAGCAGACAGGGAGCGGTATCTCAATGCGCGCTCCACGCTGCTTACCTTGCTTAAATTAGGCGTAGTCCCGGTCATCAATGAAAACGACACGGTGGTTAACGACGAAATCAAGTTTGGAGACAACGACACGCTGGGCGCTTTGGTAGCCAACCTGGTGGAAGCTGATGCGCTGGTCATCCTTACGGACCAAAAGGGGCTTTTCACTGCAGATCCACGCAAAGATCCGGCAGCGGAATTCGTTCATGAGGCTAAAGCGGGCGATGCGGCACTGGAGTTAATGGCGGGTGGCGCTGGAACCAGCATTGGGCGTGGCGGCATGATCACCAAGATTCTGGCGGCCAAGCGGGCGGCAGGATCCGGTGCTTCCACCGTGATCGCTTGGGGCCGTGAGCCCGACGCCCTGATTCGTTTGAGCCAGGGTGATGCCATCGGCACGCTGTTGGTGGCACAGACCCAAAAGAATCAAGCCCGCAAGCAATGGATGGCAGACCACCTGCAGATGCGGGGTTCCGTGGTTGTGGATGCGGGAGCCGCCAGCAAAGTGCGCGATGAGGGCAAAAGCCTGCTGCCCATAGGTATGGTGTCGGTGGAAGGCGATTTCTCGCGTGGAGACGTGATTGCCGTGCGAGACAACTCAGGTCTGGAAATCGCCCGCGGGTTGGCCAACTACTCCAGCGCAGAGGCGCGACTGCTGTGCCGCAAGCCATCCAGCGAATTTGAAAAACTGCTGGGCTACGCTGCCGAGCCGGAGATGCTGCACCGGGACAATCTGGTGCTAAGCCGTTGATTTCCTAATTGATATTGCTGCCAAACGGGCCTTGTTTGCGCTCTGACAGCGCTTTCAGAATCTCTTCTTTGTTGAACGCAAACTTGTCGCGGCACCCGCCTTGTCGTGCAAAGGCGTGAGAGTGTCTTGACGGGGAGTTCTCGGCCACGCCTCTCCAAACCGGTTCGCGCACAGGGGACCAGGTCCCCGAGGCGCTGAAACGTGCATAGGTTTTTACTTCGTCGGTAGCGCAGCGCAAACCCTCGTAGACGGCGTTGACCGACCCACTGGCATTGACCATTACCACCACGTAGCGCACCACGCCGTCCGTTCCAACCGTCAAGGTATTGGGGTCCACTCCCACCTTGAGCGAGACAAAGGGCGGCATTTCAATCGGGACCCATTTTTCCTTGGAAAAAGCCGGTGGGGGTGGTGCCGGGTTTTCTACCCATTCAGAGTTGTCGGCACTGTTTACTTGTTGCGCCCCCGCGATCATGGCCAACAACGCCAGCGCACCTCCAAAAACCGATTTAACCAGCCGTCTTGATGTCATGAGCTTTAGTGCGATTGGTGCCAGGATCTGGCTCATAGCTTGCGCCAGGCGGAAGTTCAATAGTGGCGCCGGGCGCGATGTCCCGCGTCGGTGGGTCCATATCCCTGGGGCGAGAGTTTTGCCGCAAATAGTGGCCTTGCGCTCCACCCCTGGGCAAGTAGCGTGACAACTCTGTGAGAGCCATCTCATAGACGCCTCGCTTGAATTCAACCACGGCGTCCAGTGGCACCCAGTAGTCGTTCCAGCGCCAAGCATCGAACTCTGGATGGTCAGTGGCGCGCAGATTCAAGTCCCAGTCGTACCCCATGAGTTGGAGTAAATACCAGATCTGTTTTTGGCCCTTGTAATGGCCGCGAGCATCACGTCGTATGTACCTGTCTGGCACCTCGTAGCGCAACCAGTCTCGGGTACGGGCAACAATGCTGACGTGCTCCGGTTGGAGCCCCACTTCCTCGTGCAACTCACGAAACATGGCCTGCTCGGGAGTTTCACCCCGATCAATGCCACCCTGCGGAAATTGCCAGGAGTGGGTACGTATGCGCTTGCCCCAAAATACCTGATTTCTCTGGTTGAGCAGGATGATGCCGACGTTAGGCCGGAAGCCGTCCCGGTCAAGCATAATCAACCCCCACTTTTTTAAACTTCGTTCATTATGCACAGCGATTGCTGTGGATCAAGGCCCGAAGTCTTTGCGAGCGCACGAGTCAGCCCATGAAAGCATCCCAATTTCTCATTTCCACCCTCAAAGAAGCACCGGCAGACGCCGAAGTGGCAAGCCACAAGCTGATGATGCGCTCAGGAATGATCAAAAAGTTGGGTGCAGGCATTTACAACTACATGCCCATGGGTTTGCGGGTCATCCGCAAGGTGGAAGCCATCGTGCGCGAAGAAATGAACCGCGCTGGCGCGATTGAGATGACCATGCCGGTGGTGCAACCCGCCGAACTTTGGCAGGAAACGGGCCGTTTCGAGAAGATGGGCCCCGAATTGCTGCGCATCAAGGACCGACACGACCGCGATTTCGTGATTCAGCCCACCAGCGAAGAAGTGGTCACTGACATCGCTCGCCAGGAAATCAAAAGCTACAAGCAGTTACCCAAGAACATCTATCAGATTCAGACCAAGTTCCGTGACGAGCGCCGTCCACGCTTTGGATTGATGCGCGGTCGTGAGTTCATCATGAAAGACGCCTACAGCTTTGACCGCGATCAGGACGCCGCCAAAGCAAGCTACCAGGTCATGGCAGCGGCCTATCGCAAGATATTTGACCGCTTTGGACTGACGTACCGGGCAGTAGCTGCGGATAGCGGTGCGATTGGAGGAGACCTGTCTGAAGAGTTTCAGGTGATTGCTGCCACCGGCGAAGACGCCATCGTTTACTGCCCGGGCAGCGACTATGCCGCCAATATGGAAAAAGCAGAGGCTGCCAAGCCCGCAGCGCCCCGTCCGGCTGCACAAGCCGCTATGGAAAAAGTAGCAACGCCTGGAAAGAGCACCTGTGAAGATGTAGCCGCCTTGCTGGGTGTGCCGTTGTCTACCACCGTCAAATCCCTGGTTCTGGCTACCGATACCAAGGACGAGCAGGGCAACATTCTCAAGACCCAGGTCTGGCTGCTGCTGCTGCGCGGAGACCATGACATGAACGAAGTGAAGGTGGGCAAGTTGGCAGGTTTGGCCGACTTCCGTTTTGCCACCGTTGCTGAAATTGAAAGTCACTTTGGCTGCAAGCCCGGCTACCTGGGCCCTATCAACCTGCGAAAGGCTTTGAAAATTGTGGCTGACCGGGAAGTGGCAGTCATGGCCGACTGGATTTGCGGTGCCAACGTCGAAGATTTCCACATTCGGGGCGTCAATTGGGCGCGAGATCTGCCCGAACCCGACATGGTGGCCGATCTACGCAATGTGGTGGCCGGAGACGCTTCGCCTGACGGTAAAGGCACGCTGCACATCGAGCGCGGCATCGAGGTAGGTCATGTGTTTTACCTCGGCACCAAATACAGCAAGGCCATGAATGCCACGTTTCTGGATGTGAACGGCAAACCGCAGTTCATGGAAATGGGTTGCTACGGCATTGGCATTACGCGTCTGCCTGCGGCTGCTATTGAACAGAACCACGACGACAAGGGCATCATCTGGCCCGACGCCATTGCGCCGTTTACCGTGGTGCTGTGCCCCATCAGCCCTGATCGATTCCCCGACGTGAAAGCTGCCGCAGAAAAACTGTATGCAGACCTGTTGGCGGCCGGCGTGGACGTGATTCTGGATGACCGCAACGAGCGCCCGGGAGCGATGTTTGCCGACTGGGAACTCATTGGCGTGCCGCATTGTGTGAAGATTGGCGACCGCGGCCTCAAGGAAGGCAACGTGGAATACCAGCACCGCCGAGACGCAGCTGCCACCAGCGTGCCTGTGGCAGAGATTGCCACTCTGCTGTTGTCCCGACTGAAGGCATGACCCTTAAACCGGTGCCAGGCGGGATTACAAGGCGAAACAGCGTTTTACGCCTTCTGGCATTGGGTAGTTCGCTCACTTTTTCGGAGCGATCTCTGGCCGGGGCTCAACAGGAAGAGCTTTTGATCGACTCGGTGCGAACCGCTTTGAGTTCCGCCATTCAGAACTCTGCGCCACCGGTTCCGGAGTTCACAAGCACCGAGACACGCATGCAATACCTGCGGTGGCTGGGTGCCATGAGCGAGCGCTTGAAGAAGAGAAAACCCGAGTGGGAAATTCGCAAGGAATTTTTGCAAACTGTCTGGTACGAGAGCAAGCGTGCGGGTCTGGATGTGGCGTTGGTGCTGGGGCTGATTCAGGTTGAGAGCGGTTTTCGCAAGTTTGCGGTGAGTGTGGCTGGGGCGCGGGGCTACATGCAGGTGATGCCGTTCTGGACGCGAGCCATTGGTGATGGTGACGCTGGCAAACTGTTTCACATGCAGACCAATTTGCGCTTTGGCTGTGTCATCTTGCGCCACTACCTGGAGCGGGAAAACGGTGACATGTATATGGCTCTAGGGCGATACAACGGGTCCAGAGGTAAACCGCAGTACCCAAATGCGGTGTTGGGTGCCAAACGGTTATGGGAGTTTTCCGGGTAGAAGTCTGGCTTCTGGACGGCCACGTGTTTGTAGCTTTTTTGCTTTCGCCGAGCAGTTAGCTTGCGCGTTTTGCTTCGTGTCCCCCGGCCTTCGGCCTCCTCCTTTACCTACGCAAAACGCACAAGCCAACTGCTCTCTGGGCGCGTGTACGCCTATCCGGAATGCTTCTTGGAATTTTATGCATGCCCTCAGATTCCAGCTTCAGGCACCAGGTGGGTGCTCTGCGCAGGTAAAGGAGGAGGCCGAAGGCCGGGGGACACGGAGCAGAGCGCCCGGCTGGTGCCTGTAGCGGGCGAGAACAGTAACGTCAGCCCGAAACAAAGGATCAGGCCGGAGATGTACCCAACGTCTGCGCCAATTCACCAGATTCGTACATCTCCATCATGATGTCCGAGCCACCAATGAACTCGCCTTTGATATAGAGCTGGGGAATGGTAGGCCAGTTACTGTATTCCTTGATGCCTTGGCGAATGCCGTCGTCTTCAAGCACGTTGACCGTCTTCACAGCCTTGGGGTCCACTCCGCAGGCCTTCAAGATCTGGATGGCACGTCCTGAAAAACCACACTGCGGAAAACTGGCGTTGCCTTTCATAAACAAAAGGACTTCGTTGCCTTTGACCAGCTCATCAATACGTTGTTGTGCGTCGCTCATTTCATTCGTTCCAAATATCTGTAAAGCCACGGATTATTCCACTGTCTACGCTTACCCGCGGGGTTAACCCTCGCGGCTTCATGGGTTGCAGGAATTTTTCCCGATAATTCGAGCTCAACTCTTTGCAAAAACATGAAAATCGAAAAAAACATTGCTGTGACGCTTCGCTACAAGGTAAGTGACCTCCAGGGAAAGTTGCTGGACCAGAGCAACGAGCCGATGGTGTATTTGCATGGGGGCTACGGCAACACTTTCCCAAAGATCGAAGAAGCGCTGGAAGGCAAGGAGGTTGGTTTCCAGACCACTATCGAGTTGCAGCCTGCTGACGCCTTTGGCGAGCGCGACGAAAGCTTGCTGCAAACCATTCCTAAAACCCAGTTTCCCCCTGGCGTCAAAGTCGGCGGCCAATTGGAGGGACGTGCTGAAAACGGACAGTCCATTGCCTTCACCGTAGTGAAGATCAAGGGCCCCGAGGTTCACCTGGACGGCAACCACCCGATGGCGGGAAAATCCCTGCGCTTTTCCATTGCTGTCACCGACTTGCGTGCAGCGAGTGAGGAAGAAATCGCCCATGGGCATGTGCATGGCGAACACGGACACCACCACTAGACGGCAAATCTCACAGTCCGGCCACGGGCTTCTGTATAGCTGGTGATCAGGCTTTTTTGAGAAAGCAGGCCTTTAGCATGTAGCTGCCACCGTCCATCTTGCAGTCCACCTCGTGGTCGCCACCAACCAGACGAATGCTTTTCACCTTGGTCCCCATTTTGAGAATGGTGGAACTGCCCTTGACTTTCAGGTCTTTGATGAGCACCACCGCGTCCCCATCTTGCAGCACCTGGCCATTGGAGTCTTTCACTACGGCGTCGCCCTCGTCGTCTACGTTGGAAGTCGGGGTCTGGGGCCATTCGAAACCGCAATCGGCACAGACGAAGTTATTTCCGTCGGGATAGACGTTTTCCAGGGTGCATTGGGGGCAGGCGAGGGCGGCGTTAGGCATGGTGTGGCTTTGATTTTGAATGTATTTGCTATTGTGTTTGTAGCTGCTTGTGCTTACACATAAAGCGCTACAAGGCTATCTGACGTCTAACTTGGTTACTTGCACTGGACTTTTAGGCGCAATCGCCTTTAGCAGGCAGCCCCCGCTACATCGCTCTATCCCCGCCAGATCGCGGCGCGATTGAACTGCTGCAAAACCGGCACTTTCGAGCAATGCGCGCACTGCAATGGCGTGGTCGTAACCGTGTTCCAGTAGCAGCCAGCCCCCGGATTTCAGACGTTCGGGCGCCTGGGTGATGATGGAGCGGATGTCATCCAAACCGTCAACGCCGCTGGCCAGCGCCTGCAATGGTTCATGCTTGAGCGACGCCAAGTGGTGGTCCTGGGCGGCGATATAGGGCGGGTTGGAGACGATGACATCAAACTTGTTGCCTCCCTCCAGAGCCGAAAGCCAGGAGCCTTGGCTAAAGCGCACGTCCAATGCCAGTCGCTGCGCGTTCATGGCGGCCACGGCCAGGGCGTCGTCACTGAAATCGACCGCGTGCATTAGAAGTTCCGGTCGGGCGTGTTTCAAGGCCAGCGCTATGGCACCGCTGCCGGTGCCCAAGTCGACGACGCTGGTGGGCTGGGAAGCATCTTTGGTCGTGCGCGTATCGAGCACCTCTAAGGCCCAGTCCACGAGGGTTTCGGTGTCAGGGCGTGGCACCAATACCCGATGGTCTACCCTCAAATCGAGGCCGTAAAACTCTTTGTGGCCGGTGAGGTAAGCCACAGGCTCACCATTCAGGCGACGGCTCAACAAGGTTTGCAGTTGGTCCTGCGCTGTGGCGGGCACCAGGTCGGTGTCGTGGGCGAGCAACCAGGCCCGATCGTGGGGGGCACGTTGCAAGACGTGTAAAACCAGCAGCTGGGCATCAAGCCGATCCAGCCCTTGGGCTTGCAAAGCGGCCAATGTGTCGGCTATCGAACTCAATTGGAGGCCAGCTCCAGTGCTGCCAGCTGTTCGGCCGCCTCGTAGGCCTGCAGCGCGTTGATCACGTCGTCCAGGTCGCCTTCCATGATGGTCAGCAGCTTGTACAGCGTGAGGTTGATGCGGTGGTCGGTCAGGCGGCCTTGGGGGAAGTTGTAGGTTCGGATACGGTCGCTGCGGTCGCCGGTGCCCACCAGGCTCTTGCGCTCGGCCGCGTCTTTGGCAGCGCGTTCGCTACGGTCTTTTTCCTGGATACGTGCGGTCAGAACCTTCAGGGCCTGCGCCTTATTGCTGTGCTGGCTGCGCCCGTCCTGGCATTCGGCCACGATGCCGGTAGGAATGTGGGTGATGCGCACCGCAGAATCCGTCTTGTTAATGTGCTGACCCCCTGCGCCGCTGGCGCGGTAGGTGTCAATGCGCAAATCCGACGGGTTGATCTTGATAGCCTCTTGCTCGTCAGGTTCGGCCAGCACGGCTACGGTGCAGGCACTGGTGTGGATGCGGCCCTGTGTTTCCGTGGCAGGAACCCGCTGTACGCGGTGTCCGCCCGATTCGAACTTCAAAATTCCGTAAGGACCGCAGGAACCTGCGGCGGTAGTCGTGTTGCCCTCGACGCGCAGTACCACTTCCTTATAACCGCCCAGTTCGCTCTCGGAGGCGCTCATTACCTCGGTCTTGAGACCCTTGGCATCGCAATAGCGGGTGTACATGCGCGCCATGTCGGCAGCAAAGAGAGCGGACTCGTCCCCACCAGTGCCAGCTCGAATTTCCACAAAAGCGGGGCGCGCATCGTCCGGGTCTTTGGGCAGCAGCATGCGCTGCAATTCGCCTTCCAGCTGCGCCATTTCGGCGGTGGCAGAGTCGATTTCCTCCTGCGCCATCTCGGCCATCTCTGGGTCGGACTTCATTTCTTCCCCGGAGGCCAAGTCTGCCTCGCGTTGCTGGTAACGCACCCAACGCGAAGCCACAGCCGCCACATCCGTATGCTCGCGCGAGAGCTTGAGGAACTGCTCCATGTCCTTCATGATGTCCTCGCGCGAAAGCAAAAACTCCAGCTCCCCCAAGCGATCAGCGTAACGGGCAAGTTGTTGGCGAAGAAACGGTTTCATATTCAGAGGTCAGAGTGACAGGATTTGCATCGCCAGTAAGGCCCGAGTCGAAGCGAAAAAACAAAATACGGCTGTTAAAGCCCCCCTCTCGCCCGGCGGGGTGAGAGGGGCCGGGGGAGAGCGGGGAAAAATGCAGCGTAGCTAACGCTCTTTACGCAAAAAGAAATGCTGAATAGCAGTAATTGCCCGTTCACGCGCCGCTGCGTCCCCCGCATGCAACTCCGCCATGGCCCCATGCAGCATTTTTTGGGTCAGTCCTTTGGACAGGGCCTCCAACACGGCGTCCACATCGTCGCCTTTGGCAATAGCTTTGCGAGCACGCGCCAGTTCAGCCGCGCGCCAAGCATCGGCCTGTGCGTTGAGTTGCTGGATCAAAGGCACGCTGCTGCGCTGGTCCACCCAGTGCATGAAGCTTTGCACACCGGCATCCACAATGGCTTCGGCCTGGGCTACCGCAGCCTGGCGGTTGGCCTGCGCGGTCTGCACCACACTTGCAAGATCGTCCACGGTGTAAAGGTACACGTCCTCCAGCGCCTTGACCTCAATTTCGATATCGCGCGGAACCGCCAAGTCCACCATAAACATGGGGCGGTGGCGGCGCTTCTTCAAAGCCCGTTCCACCGCGCCCAAGCCGATGATGGGCAAGGTGCTGGCGGTGCAACTCACCACCGCATCAAACTCATGCAGACGGTCTGGCAGATCGGCCAATCGCAATACCTCTCCACCAAAACGGCTGGCCAGTTTCTCGCCACGCTCCAGCGTGCGGTTGGCAATGGCAATGGCCTTGGGATTTTTAGCTGCGAAATGGGTTGCGCACAGCTCGATCATCTCGCCTGCACCCACAAACAGCACTTTGACCTTGCCCAGGTCTTCAAACAATTGCCCGGACAGGCGCACCGCCGCAGCGGCCATGCTGATGGAGTGGGCGCCAAT
>CAJBMJ010000190.1 GCA_903954045.1 uncultured beta proteobacterium
CCTCGCCCAGATGCCGCAAAGGCACGGCATGGGTCTCCATCCAGCGCCGCCCGCCCTTGAGACCTTGTATTTCAAAGGTCAGTGTCAGCGTCTCACCGTCCAACACCCGTTGGTGCATTCGCTGGAATGCGTCCCGGTACTGTGGTGCCAGCAAACTCAGAACGGACTTACCGGCCACTTGCGCCAGCGAATCGGCCTCAATCATCGCCAAGCCGGCCGTGTTCATTTCCAGCAGACGACCTTGGGCATCCACAATCTTGACGCATTCGGGTTCGGCTTCAATGATGGCAAGAAGGCGCAGTTCCTTCTCGGCTATTTGTGCTAACGCCTGCTCGCGCTCCATAGAAACCTGTTTCAAGCTTGCCTGCGTTTTGGCCAGCCAGCCCAACACGCTATTCTGGTCCGCCGGGCTCACCACCATGGGCGCATCCAATATGCCCTGGCCCACGTTTGATATATGAGTAAATACATCTTTGGCAGAGCCTCCCAGGGTCTTGCGTAACAGGGTGGTTGCGCGCCACACCACCAGCATCAGACTGGCTGCAAAGGCAATTAACGCTATGCGTAGCCACAGCGCTATGGAGAGCGCTAGTGCAAGCGCATCCGCCGTACGGCGGTCCATCATTGAGTTGAATTCTTTTATGGGCTGCATGACGGCAGCCTTGTTCTGGTGGTAGGACGGGTCGTGCAGCATCGCGCTGGCATTCAGGCGAACGGCAGCAGGCACAGCTGTATTCGCGTCAATCATGGCCATGGCGGTGTACTCGGTGGCCGTCAGCCGATCCGAATTGGCTTTGGCCTGCTCCATTTTTTTCAGCTCTTGTGCCGTGAACCCAGCTTGCTGCATCAATGTCAGCAGTGGCACAGCCACACCACCCGCCGGGCTTTGCGGTGGCTCGCGGAACAACTCCGTATCCCAATAGACGTTTTGGTAGTCGTTTGGTCTGGGGCGCTTACCGTTGCGAATGTCCAAAATAGCCTGGTAAGCCAACTTGTAACGCACATCGCCCGTCATGACGTAGGTGCGCGCCATGCGTGTGAGGTCGTCTGAGGACTGGCGCAACTCATCGGCCAACAGGAAAGACCGTTGGCGCGAGTCGTTGGCCAGGTCGATGCACTTTTCTGACCATACATATACAGAAAACAAGCCAGCACAAAGCATCAGCAATGCAACCGCAAGCCACAGCGGATGGGTGGAACGTTCTTGATGTAGTTTCATTAATGGGCAACCTTGCCTGCCACGAGTGGTGCTGTAGGAGCCCGCAGTTCACCCGCCAGTCGTTCGACTTCGCTCTGGAGGAAGCGAATGGCAAAGAGTGACAACGTCAACAGGCTGACGACAACAACGGACAGAGTGAACAGCGTCACACTGGCCTTGATGGACTGCCCGAAAAAGATACTGCGTTTCAATTCATTTCATCTCATGTAGATGCAATTTCAGTGATAGCACCTCGCGCGGTATTCACTCAGTGAATCAAGCGTGTTGCTTAAGAAAATTCATCAACATCGTGTTGAGAACGTTCGGCTCTTCGATGGTGGGTGTATGTCCCGCGCGCGGAATTATTTCGAGCTGGGAATTCAGTATTCCGCTATGAATCATCTGCGCGCGCGTAGGGCCATTTGCCCCATCGTGTTCGCCAGTGGTGACAAAGACAG
>CAJBMJ010000191.1 GCA_903954045.1 uncultured beta proteobacterium
CAGCCCAAAGCAGGACAAGAATGGCGGCGAGGGTGGCGATAAAACCAAAATCACCCACCCAAAGCAGAAGTACAGCACTCAATAGGCCAATTGACAGCGGATACAGCAGCAGCGGCTTTCCCAAAAGCGCATAAAAAGATGTCTTCATAGATTTCCGTATGCGAAAGGTTCCCCACATGGCTGAATGGGTGCGATGGATCCAGTTTGAGGCGATGTTTTTACGACCATTTGGTCAACGCTTTCCTTGAAAGCGTTTGCGGTGACGGGGCGTCCAAAAAAGTAACCCTGAAAAGCATCACAGCGCATCTCCAGTAGCACTTTGTGTTGCGCGGCAGTCTCTACACCTTCCGCAATGACCATCAGTCCCAGGCTGTGACCCAGGCCGATGATGGTGTTGGCGATAGCCACATCGTTGGCATCGGTGAGAAGGTCACGCACAAAAGACTGGTCGATCTTGAGCTGGTCCAGCGGTAGCCGCTTGAGGTACGACAGCGATGAGTAGCCAGTGCCAAAGTCATCAATGGAAAAGCTCACCCCCAGGCGCTTGAGGGCCTGCATTTTTTCAATGACATCGCCAACGTCGTGAAGCATCAGGCCCTCGGTCAGTTCCAGTTTGAGCAAGTGCGCTGGCGCACCAGTGCGTTCCAGCGCGGCCATCACGGTGTGCACATAACCGGGGGCATGGAACTGGCGCGCGCTGACGTTCACCGCCAGGGTGAGGTGGCGGGTACTGGCGTGGTGTGCCCAATCCTGGAGTTGTTGGCAGGCGGTTTGTAGTACCCAGGTGCCCAGGGGAACGATGAACCCGGTTTCCTCGGCCAGGGGGATGAACATGGCAGGGGAAATGTGGCCCTGTTGGGGGTGCTTCCAGCGTAGCAGTGCCTCGGCTCCAATGGCATTGCCGCGCTGGTCCACCTGCATTTGATAGTGGAGGGAGAATTGCTCGGGCAGGCCTTGGCGCATCCACGTAGTCAGCACAAAACGGCGTTCCAGCGCCGTCTGGTTGCCCGCATCAAAAAACCGAATGCAATTGCGTCCCGCATTCTTGGCGCTATACATTGCGGTTTCGGCACGCTTGAGCAATTCACTGCCCCCCACCTCATCTCCGAAAAATAGAGCAATACCCATGCTGGCTGAGGTTTGTACGGTATCGACCTTCAGGTCAAATGCCTGTGTCAGCGTTTCTCGCACCCGCTGAGCCACGATTTCTGCCTTGGATGCGGCGGTTGCTGCGGTATCTGCCAGCTCTGGCAATATCACCAAAAATTCGTCACCGCCCACGCGGGCCATCGTGTCATCGGCGTGCAAGCACTCCCGCAGGTGCTGCCCCACTTGGGCAAGCAAAAAGTCCCCGGCCTCGTGGCCAAAGGCGTCGTTGATGTCCTTGAAGTTATCCAGGTCAATCAGCAAGACGGCACCATGTTTACGCTTGCGCAGGCTGCCTGCAAGCGCTTGCCCCAGCCGGTCCATTAAAAGGCGACGGTTTGGCAGGCTGGTCAGGGGGTCGTAGAAAGCCAGGTGGTGAATCCGCTCCTCGGACGCCTGGTGCTGGGTGTTGTCGATGAAGGCTGCAACATAGTGGTTAATTTGTTTGTCCGTGCCCATGACCGCCGTAACACGCAGCCAGACCGGATAGCGTTCACCATTTTTTCGGCGGTCCCATACCGCACCCTGCCAGAAGCGGTTCAGGGGCAGCATGCGGCGAAGTTCGTGGTACGCCGCTTCGTCTTGCCGGTCGAGTCGAAAAATAGATGACTTTTTCCCTACAGACTCCTGCGCGCTGTAGCCGGTGATGCGGGTGAAGGCTTCGTTGACCTTTACGACGATCTGTTGGGCATTTATGACCACCATGCCTTCCAGTGTTTCAAACGCTGCTGCGGCG
>CAJBMJ010000192.1 GCA_903954045.1 uncultured beta proteobacterium
CTCGGGGTACAGGCTCTGCAGCACCCGCAAAGGCCCCTCATGCTGGTAGCGGGCCACGGTGCGTCCGGCTTCCAGTGCGTAATCGAGGGAAAGTTTTGCCTGCCAGGCCATATGCGATTGGAATAGTTTTGCTACACAAATGGTAGCTGCTCACGCTTATAAATAGGGTGCTAGAGCCAGATTTGCTTTATTTATTCCAGAAATCGCGGTGCAGGGCGGCGATTTCCTCTTCCACCTCGGCCACCGGGCCGGTGACCTCAATCGGTTTTTGACCCCGGGCGAATACCTCGCGGCAGGGCAGGTGCATGGTGGGGTTGTCTTCTGCACTACCGGTGAGTTCCAGCAGGCGCTGCTCGGTCATGCCATAGACCACATGGCCGATGTGCGCCCAGTATTGGGTTCCGGCACACATGGCGCAGGGCTCAGCCGTGGTGACCAGGGTGCATTCCCAAAGGTACTCCGGCGTGAAATTGGTTGCAGCAACCCGGGCCAGGGTCGACTCTGCGTGGTTGACGCTGTCGATATTGCCCTGCTCGGCCAGCACTGTTTCACCGTCCGGGGCGACCAGAATCGCCCCGAATGGGTGGTGACCCAAGGCCATGGCACGCTGGGCCACAGCATTGGCGCGGCGCAAATGGGCCACACATTGCGCCTCTGACAGGGGTTTTCGCCGCTCAACCATGCTTGCGTTCAGGTGTTTTGGCTGCCACGGTGGGCCCAGGCCGTGGTGTGGCTCTCGATGGCGCTGAACAGCTCGTACATCACCATGGCCATCGCACCCACCACCACCAGCCCGGCAAAGGCCAGTCCCATCTGCATCGACGAACCCGCTGAGATCAGCAGATAGCCAATGCCTTCGTTGGCGGCGGTCATCTCGGACACGGTGGTGCCCACAAAGGCCAAAGTAATGGCAACTTTGAGCGAGCCATAAAAGTAGGGCATGGACCGTGGCAGGCCCACCTTCACCAAAACGTCCCAGCGTTTGGCACCCAGCACCCGCAATACGTCTTCGAGTTCCGGCTCCAGGGTGGCCAGGCCGGTGGCAATGTTCACCATGATCGGGAAAAAGCTGATCAGAAAGGCGGTCAGGATGGCTGGCCCCACACCAATGCCAAACCACACCACCAAAATGGGCACAAATGCGGCTTTGGGTAGGGCGTTGAAGGCGGTCATCAGCGGGTACACGGCGGCGTAGGCCAGACGCGAGCTGCCAATCACAAAGCCCAGCAATACGCCCACCACAATGGCAATGCCAAAGCCGGTCATGGTTACCCAGAAGGTACGCCAGGCATGGCCACCAATGACGGCTTTGAATTCCCAGAACTGGGTCCAGATGCGCCAGGGGCTGGGGAAAATGAACTCGGATACATCAAAGGCCGAGCACAGTATCTGCCAGAGCACGATAAAAGTGACCAGCAAAATCCAGGGAGCCCACAGTTCGACTTGCTTCTTGTTCATGCTGAGCCTTATTGGGTAATGGCTGCACTGGCAGCCGGAGCAGTGGAGCGCATGGCGCCAATGTGGCCGCGCAGTTCGTGCACGATGTCGGTAAATTCGGGCGTGTAGGTAATTTCCAGATCACGCGGGCGCGGCAGGTCAATTTCGCGTTTCACCACAAAGCGGCCTGGGCTCTTGCTCATGACATACACCGTGTCGGCCAGAAATACCGATTCGCGCAGGTCGTGCGTCACCAGAATGACGTTGAACTGCTGCTCGGTCCAGAGGTCGCGCAGGATGCACCACAGTTCTTCGCGGGTGAAAGCGTCCAGAGCGCCAAAGGGCTCGTCGAGCAACAGCATTTTTGGCTCGTGGATCAGCGCGCGGCAGATGCTGGCGCGCTGCTGCATGCCGCCTGAGAGTTGCCAGGGGAACTTGTCTTCATAGCCGCCCAAGCCCACTTTTTGCAGCAGCTTGCGGGCGCGCTCTTCGTATTCCTTGCGCTTGGCTTTGAAGTTGCTGCGGTAGGGCTCCACAATTTCCAGCGGCAGCAGCACGTTGTCTACCGTGGTGCGCCAGGGCAGCAACGAAGGCGCCTGAAACGCCATGCCTGAAATCTTGAGCGGCCCGGTGACGGGTTGCTGGTCAATCAGGATCTTGCCCATGGAAGGCATGCGCAGACCGGTGGTCAGCTTCATGAAGGTGGACTTGCCACAGCCCGAAGGCCCGACGATGGCAATGAACTCTCCCTGGCGCACTTTGAGGTCGATGGCTTCGACCGCAAAGTGGTTCTGCTGGAGGAGTTCCTGGTTGTAGGCCAGCCAAACGTCCTGAAAATCGACAAACCAAGGGCGTGCGTCCTGCATGTTTTATTCCGTTCAATGGGCCGCTAGCGCCCGTCAATCAAGCGCTAGCTGCTATCAAAATTACTTCTTGCCCAAGATGGCCAGTTCGGCCTTGGCGGGCAGGAAGCTGCCGTTCCACACCGCATCGGGGTTGACGCGGGTTTTGGTGGCGAAGGCGTCAGACACCTGGCTAGCCATCAGCGACAGGCGGGGCCCATTGATCTGGCCAAAACCTTCGGCGCGTGCATTGGCGCTGTTGATCACGGTGTCGATGGCCAGCTTGAGTCGGCGCGTTTCCAGTTCCACGTTCACGATGCCGTCGCGGGCCTTGACGTCAGCAATGGCGGCGGTGGGGTTGGCCAGCACGTCTTTCGCGCCCTTGGCAAAGGCACTCAGGAAGGCCTTGATCGCAGCGGGGTTCTCTTTCATCAGTTTTTGCGAAACGATGATGGCATTGCCGTAGAGCTTGACGCCGTAATCGGGGTAGGGCAGCACGGTCACGTCTTCCGCCTTGACGCCACGCGCTTCCAGGTTGAGCAAGGAGGTAAAGGTAAAGCCGGTGATGGCATCCACGTCGCCGCGCACCAGCATGGTCTCGCGCAGGGGTGGGTCCATGGCGGTCCACTGCACGCCGGTCACGTTGTTGGCCTTGGCAAAAATCGGGAAAGCGCGGCGGCCTGCGTCAAACACCGGAGCGCCCAGTTTTTTGCCGTTCAAGTCTGCCGGGGTTTTAATGCCGGTTTTCTTGAGCGCCATCACGGAAGCGGGGGTGTCGTTGTAAACCATCATCACGGCGACTGGCTTGTTGGGCGCGTCAGGGTTGTTGGCATGGAACTCCATCAGCGCGGCCAGGTCGGCAAAGCCGATGTCGTAAGCACCAGAAGCCACACGGGTCACCGTGCCGCCAGAGCCATTGCCTGCATCAATGGTGACATCGAGCTTGGCATCCTTGAAGTAACCTTTTGCTGCGGGCGTCAAAAACAGGGCGGACGGGCCCTCAAAGCGCCAGTCCAGCTGAAATTTCAAAGGTGTGGTCTGCGCAGAAGCAACAGAGGACACAAGAGCTGCAACGGCAAAGGCGGTGGCTTGGAGAAAGTGGCGTTTTTGCATGATGAACAAATGGTTGATGGAGTGGATAGTGTATGTACATTTCCAAAGCAAGAATAGTGCCTAAACGCGGGTATGCTCTCAGGTCTGTCACGTAATCACTATCTGCCATGTACTTTGGTCTGATTGATACATATCAACTCTATCCAAACCACTGAAAAATGGAGCGTCAGTTTGTATTAAGCTGATGTGGCCCCGAATTGTTTAACACATGAAACAAAACCGCGTTTTCTCGTCTGCAAACCCCGTCATCTTTATGGCTACCACCATGGGGCTGGTGGGCGCACTTGCCATTTTGGTGGCCGGGCACTGGGATTTTCTGGCCATCGGCGTGGCTTTGGTGTTCGCAGTCGTCAGCATTGTGATGGGCCAGCGCGTGGCAGCCCAGCAAACCAAGGTAAAAGATTCAGTCCAAGCCTATCTCGAAGGCCATGTCCAGTTCGGCGAGCAAGTGGTTCCGGTCTGGAAAGGTAACGTGGAATCTTCGCGCGAACAAATGGAAACGGCCATTAATTCACTGTCCGACCGCTTTGGCGGCATCGTCGACAAAATTGATGCCACCATGAGCACCGCCAGCATGGAAAGCGCCATCATTGACGACTCCGAGCGCGGGGTGGTGGCTGTGTTTGCCCGCAGCGAACAAGAGCTCGGTGCAGTGGTGGAAGCCCAAAAATCCGCCACCAGCAGCATGATGCACATGCTTGAAAAAGTGCAGGGCCTTGACAGCTTCATTGTGGAGCTCAACACAATGGCCGCTGACGTGGCGCAAATTGCCCACCAGTCCAACCTGCTGTCCCTCAACGCGGCCATTGAAGCTGCCCGTGCGGGGGAGTTGGGCCGTGGCTTTGCTGTGGTGGCCAAGGAATTTCGCACGCTCTCGGCCAAGTCGGGTGAAACAGGGCGCAATATTGCAGCCAAGGTCGGTGTGATTGGCCAGGCAATTGCCGAGGCCTGCGAGGTGGTGCAGCAAACCTCCGAGCAAAGGGAGACCCGTGCCCATGACACCGAGGCATCCATCACACAGGTGCTGTCGGAGTTCAGGGTGATTACCGACGCCCTGCAGCGCTCCAGCACCTTGCTCAAGGACGAAAGCATTGGCATTCAGGCCGAGATCAATCAGGCGCTGGTGCAGTTGCAGTTTCAGGACCGTGTGAGCCAGATCCTCACCCAGGTCAACAAAAATATGGAGCGCTTCCCCACCGTGTTGCGGGAGCAGCTACAGCACTACCAGGAAACGGGCGACTTGCAACCGCTCGATTCTCAGGACCTGCTGGTCGAGATGAAGAAGACCTACGTGATGGCGGATCAGCATGTGATTCACCAGGGCGGCAAGGTCGCGCAAAAAAGCACCACTGATATCAGTTTTTTCTAGAGGGGATGTATGGCAAAAACCATCATGATCGTTGACGACTCTGCTTCCATGCGGCGCGTCGTTGGCATTGCACTCAAAGGTGCCGGATTCCAGGTGATTGAAGGCGTTGATGGTAAAGACGCCCTCTCCAAACTCACTGGCCAGAAAGTGCACATGATCATCAGTGATGTGAACATGCCTGTCATGGACGGCATCACCTTTCTGAAGGCGGTCAAACAGATGCCTGCCTACAAATTCACCCCCGTCATCATGCTGACCACCGAGTCGGAAGAGTCCAAAAAGCGCGAAGGCCAGGCCGCTGGCGCCAGAGCATGGGTGGTCAAGCCTTTTCAGCCTGAGCAACTGGTGGACGCTGTGCAAAGGCTGTGTCTGCCATGAGCGGCTCCGAAGTTCTGAAGATCGAGGGCGAGCTCACCATTTTTCGCGCACTTGAACTCAAGCCCGCGCTGTTGGATGAACCCGCACCTTCCGAAATTGACCTCTCCGCGGTCACCGAAATTGACACTGCAGGTGTGCAATTGCTGATGTTGGCCAAGAGAACTGCCCTGGAAGCCAAGCGCGAACTGCGCCTGGTAGGCCACAGCGCTGCAGTGATCGAAGTTTTTGAATTGCTCAACGTGGCAGCCTACTTTGGCGACCATCTGGTCATGGACTCCAGTGAGAAATCCAAATGAATCTTGACGACGCACTAGAGACGTTCATCCTGGAATGCCGGGAACTGCTCGAAGACATGGAAACGGCCCTGCTCTCAGTAGAGCAGGCGGAAGAAAAAGACGAGCTGGTCAACGCCATTTTCCGCGCGGCCCACACCATCAAGGGCTCGAGCGGCCTGTTCAGCCTGGACCATGTGGTGGCATTCACCCATGTGGTTGAAAGTGTTCTGGACCGCGTGCGTGCAGGCAAACTCAGCATTGCCGATCAGCTGGTCGTGCTGCTGCTCGATTGCTGCGACCATATACGGGCTCTGATTGACGGCGTGGCCGAAGGCGAAACAAGCGGCAGCCCCGAGCTGCTGGCCGTAGGAGAGCCGCTGGTGGTGCGCTTGCGCGGCTACCTGGATGCCTCACCCAAAACATCGCTGCAAAACAAACCCGAAATGCAGACCACGGTGCACGCCTCTGCCGATGCAGACAACCTTCGGCGCATTGGCGGCCAGGGCATCAACTCCGACCACTGGCATATCTCTGTGCGCTTTGGTCCGGACGTGCTTCGCAACGGCATGGACCCGCTTTCCTTCATCCGCTACCTTGGCACGATTGGCAGCATCAAGGGCATTGCCACCCTGTCGGAAGCTATTCCGGCGGTGGAAGACATGGACCCCGAGAGCTGCTACCTGGGGTTCGAGATTGCGTTCCAGAGCAAGGTCGACAAAGCCGGTATAGAGCGGGTGTTCGAGTTTGTGCGCGATGACTGCCGTCTGCTCATATTGCCACCCAACAGCCTGATTTCCGAATACGTGGGTCTGTTGCAGCAGCACCAGGGCGATGCCAGCCGCCTGGGCGAAATGCTGGTGAAGTGTGGCACGCTCACTTCGCAGGAACTGGACATTGCCCTCAATGCCCAGACCGACACCCCCACCAAACCCATTGGTACGATTCTGGTGGAGCAGGGCTCGGTGCAACCCGAGGTGGTTGAGGCTGCGCTCAACAAGCAAAAGCAGATCAAGGAATCCGGCGCTGCCGAGAGCCGCTCTATTCGCGTAGATGCCGACAAGCTCGACCAGCTCATCAACCTGGTGGGTGAACTCATCATCGCCGGGGCCAGCGTGAACATGATTGCGCACCGCGCCAAGGTCATTGAACTCACAGAGTCCACCTCCAAGCTGGCCACGCTGGTGGAAGAAGTGCGCGACAGCGCCCTGCAGCTGCGCATGGTGCGCATTGGTGCCACCTTCAACCGGTTTCAGCGTGTGGTGCACGATGTGTCCCGCGAGCTGGGCAAAGACGTGCAACTGGTTATCGAGGGCGAAGAAACCGAACTCGACAAAACCGTGGTCGAGAAAATTGGCGACCCGCTCATGCACCTGGTGCGCAACTCCATGGACCACGGCATTGAGCCTGCCGAATTGCGCGCCACGCGCGGCAAACCAGCGCAAGGCACGCTCAAACTCAATGCCTACCACGACTCCGGCGCCATTGTCATCAGCGTAGAAGACGACGGCGGTGGCCTCAAGCGCGACCGCATTCTGGCCAAAGCCATTGAGCGCGGCCTGGTGGATGCCAGCCATGTGCTGAGCGACTCCGAGGTGTATTCCTTGATATTCGAGCCCGGTTTTTCCACGGCTGAGAAGGTTACCAATCTCTCGGGCCGCGGCGTGGGCTTGGATGTGGTCAAGCGCAATATCACCGCGCTGCGCGGCACGGTGAGTATTGAGAGCGAAGAGGGCGTTGGCACCACCGTGATGGTGCGCTTGCCGCTCACCCTGGCCATCATTGACGGCTTTTTGGTGGGTGTGGGCAAGGCGGTGTATGCCATTCCGCTGGACATGATTGAAGAGTGCATCAACTACTCGGCTGAGCCGGGGCACGACTACACCAACTTGCGTGGCGAAGTGTTGCCCTTTATCCGCTTGCGGGAGTTGTTTGCCATTCCCGGCAAGCCTGCCAAGGGCGAAAACATTGTGGTGCTGAAGTACGCCGGGCAAAAAGCCGGGCTGGTGGTGGACACCTTGCTGGGCGAGTTCCAGACCGTGATCAAGCCGCTGGGCCATATGTTTGCGCAGAGCAAGTGCATCAGCGGGTCGACCATTTTGGGCAGCGGGGATGTGGCACTGATTCTGGATGTGCCGCAGCTGGTGCGCCAGGCCATGGGCCGAAGTGATTCGCCCATGGATGCGCGTAGCGGAACTGCAACCAAGGCACAGGAGTTGCTATCAACAGCATAGCGGCTTATGTAATGAATTCAAGGGTTAGAGCGCACTTTTTCTTAAATTCGCTCTGTTAGTTTTTGGCAATTGGGGTAAGTTAATAAAGGGGTTTGACATGTTTGCAAATATGAAGATTGGGCTGCGTTTGACATTGGGCTTTGTCATAGTCCTGGCTTTGATGGGTGCTTTGGCAGCCGTTGGAATCAACGGTATGTCGGGTGTACAGAGTCGTCTTGACGAGATCGTTAAAGACAATATGTACAAAATGGACCTCAATCAAAAGATGTCCAAGTCGTTGAACGATGTGCAGCGGCTCATGCGCACGATGATGCTGCTCAAAGACCCAGCAGCGCAGGCAACACAGCGCAAATCCATTGATAAAGCGCGGGAAGATTACAACGAGGCTTTTGAGGCGCTGAATAAAACTTCAGCCAGTGAAAAAGGCAAGGCGATGCGCGCCAAAATCAAGGAAGCCGCCCAAATCACCCGTCCACTGAACGACAAGGTTGTTGAGCTGGCCACGGCTGGAAAAATTGAAGACGCTGTTGCTCTGTTGCTCGGCGAGGCCCGGCCTGCAGCTGCCAAATGGCAGGCTGCGGTGGATGAAAACATTGCTCTGCAAGCGGAAAATACAAAAAATGACTACGAAGCTGCGCAAGCGGAATATGCGTCGGCCAATCGCTTGATGATTACTTTGGCGGCGGTGGCCATTGCCCTTGGCGCATTGCTGGCCTGGGTGCTGACCCGCTCTATCGTTCGCCCGGTCAATGAGGCCCTGGAAGTGGCCAACCGGCTGGCGCAGGGTGACCTGACAGTGCGCATTGAAAACCCCTCCAAAGACGAAACCGGCCAGATGTTGCAGGCTATGAGCGGCATGATCGGCAAGCTGACCCAGGTGGTGACGGATGTGAACTCTGGTGCCCAGGCGCTGGCTAGTGCATCCGAAGAAGTTAGCGCTACGGCGCAGGCCCTGAGCCAGGCTGCCAGCGAGCAGGCTGCGGGCGTGGAAGAAACCAGTGCTTCTATCGAGCAAATGACCGCTTCCATTGCCCAGAACACCGAGAACGCCAAGGTCACCGACGGCATGGCCAGCAAGGCGGCCAAAGATGCAGCCGATGGTGGTGAAGCGGTAGAAGCGACTGTGTCGGCCATGAAACAGATTGCCCAGAAGATTGGCATCATTGACGACATCGCAGCGCAGACCAATCTGTTGGCTCTGAACGCTGCCATTGAAGCGGCCCGTGCGGGCGAGCACGGCAAGGGATTTGCCGTGGTGGCGGCCGAGGTGCGCAAACTGGCAGAACGCAGCCAGGTGGCTGCGCAGGAAATTGGCGAAGTGGCCAGCAGCAGCGTGGAACTGGCCGAAAAAGCAGGCAAGTTGCTGAGCGAAATTGTGCCCAATATCCGCAAAACCTCGGATCTGGTGCAGGAGATCACTGCTGCTTCTACCGAACAGTCCAGCGGCGTGGGCCAGATCAACTCGGCGGTGAGCCAGCTGAACCAGACCACCCAGCAAAACGCCTCCAGCTCGGAAGAGCTGGCCGCCACCTCGGAAGAAATGAGCAGCCAGGCAGAGCAGTTGCAGCAGACCATGACCTTCTTCAAGCTCGATGCCTCCAGCCAGTCGCAGGCCAATTTCCACAAAGCACCCAAGAGCGCAGGCGCCAAAAAGCCGGTGCACAAAGCAGCTCCGGCAAAAATGAGCGCAATTCCAGCACCGTCAGGCAGCTCCGACGTGGACGAAACACAGTTCACCAAGTTCTAAGGAGCTTGACATGAACGCATTGGCTAAACCCGACAAGAAAGCGAATGCCAAGCAATTGGCAGCGCAAGTCGTCGAAGAAGAGAAGCAGTACCTCACCTTCATGCTGGGTGGGGAGATGTTTTCCATCAGCATTTTGTGCATCAAGGAAATCATCTGGTA
>CAJBMJ010000193.1 GCA_903954045.1 uncultured beta proteobacterium
CCAGACCAGTTATGGGAAACGCATGCTGTCGGGGCTTCCCCCCTATCGGCTTGAGACCCGAAATGCCTGATGCACATCGGCCGGCCTTTAAAATCCTTCGCAACTTGTTTGGAGTATTGCAATGACAAAATTCATCCGTGGAGTTTCCATACTGGCACTTGCAGCAGCCCTTACCGGATGCGGCTACAACGACTTCCAGCGCCTCGACGAAACCACCAAGTCTGCCTGGAGTGAAGTACTCAACCAGTATCAGCGCCGTGCAGATCTGGTGCCCAACATCGTGGCCACCGTCAAAGGCGAAGCCAATTTTGAGCAGGAAACACTGACCAAGGTGATTGAGGCGCGTTCCAAGGCCACGTCCATTCAGGCCACCCCAGAGCTGGTCAACAACCCCGAAGCTTTCCAGAAGTTCCAGGCGGCGCAAGGTGAACTCACAGGGGCTCTCAGCCGCCTGATGGTGGTGAGCGAGCGCTATCCTGAGCTAAAAGCCAACCAGGGATTTTCTGATCTGCGGGTGCAGCTGGAAGGCACCGAGAACCGCATTACCGTGGCCCGCAACAAATACATTCAGAGCGTGCAGGACTACAACGTGTTGGCGCGCAGTTTTCCGTCCAACCTGACGGCCATGGTGTTTAGCTACGCCCCCAAACCGGGCTTCACCATCGAAAACGAGGCTGCCAAAGCCACGGCACCGGTGGTGGACTTCAACAAAAAATAGTACCCCAACGGCATCAAGCCCTTATGGCCCAGCGCAGTTTGGCCGAGGTAGACCGGGAGTTGGCGCGGCGCTCTTCCATGGAGGCGCGTATCGGGTCGGGTGCCACGCTGCTGTAGGTGCCATTGCGCTCCCCGGTCTGAAAAGACTTCTTCACCCGCCTGTCTTCACCTGAGTGAAAACTCAGTATCGCCACCCTGCCCCCGGGTTTGAGGCACTTTGGAAGCTGCTCCAGCAACTGGTCCAGCACGCCAAATTCATTGTTCACCTCAATGCGCAAAGCCTGAAAAGTGCGCTGCAAGGCCTTCTTGGTCTCTGCCAAACGCTCTTCAGCCGGCATGCTGGCCTTGAGCGCCCCTTCCATGGTGGCCCGCACCAGATCGGCCAACTGCACTGTGGTCTCCAGGTACTGGCCTTGCAAGGCCGCTGCGAGTACTTGCGCGTGCGGCTCGTCAGAATGGTCCACCAGCAGATCGCGCAGGCGCTGGCGGGTTACCGTCAGGAGCAGTTCGCTGGCTGTTTGCCCTGCTGTGGGATCCAAACGCAAATCCAGTGGGCCGTCGGCACGGAAGGTAAATCCGCGAGCCGGGTTGTCAATTTGCATGGACGACACACCCAAGTCGGCCAACACAAAGTCAAAACCACCACCAGCCAGAGGTAACAGAGTTGCCAACTCACTGAAATTGCTTCTTCGCACCGACAACACCGATTCGTCAAAGCCCAGGTCGCGCAAGCGGATGGTTGTTTTGGGGAGTTCAATCGGGTCCACGTCCACGCCCCACATATGGCCAGTGGGGCCTACCAAAGGCAGCAGCGCCTGCGTGTGCCCACCAAAACCCAGGGTGGCATCCAGACCTGTCTCGCCCGGTTGAGGCTTCAAAATGGCCAGAATTTCATCGACACAGATAGAGCGGTGCATGCCCGCCGGAGTCTGGCCGCGCTGCATCACTTTTTCCACCTCG
>CAJBMJ010000194.1 GCA_903954045.1 uncultured beta proteobacterium
GCCCAGCGCGAAATGGTGCAAATGCAGAAAGACCGGGTAGGGGTCATTCAGGCAGAAACCGAGGCGAGGCGGCAAACCAATACCACTGGTATTTTGATCGGTCTGGGTGTCATCATTGTTGCCATTTTGATTGGAACTTCGTGGCTGGTGAAGTCCATCCGCGAACCACTGGATCAGGCCAACACTTTGGCTGCACACATTGCCCAGGGAGATTTAAGTTCAGTGGTTGTGACACACCGGGAAGACGAATTCGGGGCATTGCTGGACTCGCTCAGCAAAATGAACCAGTCGCTTGGAAGAATGGTCTCCGAGGTGCGCGGCAGCACCGACAGCATTGCTACCGCCAGCGCCGAGATCGCGCAGGGCAACAACGATCTGGCCCAGCGCACCGAGCAGACTTCCAGCAACCTCCAAGCCACCGCCTCCAGCATGGATGCGCTTACCGGAACCGTGCAACACAGCGCCGAAAACGCCCGTCAGGCCAGCACCCTGGCGGCCAGTGCGTCGTCCGTAGCGCAGCGGGGTGGCGAAGTTGTTACCCAAGTGGTGACCACCATGCAGGAAATCAACGACAGCAGCAAGAAGATTGCCGACATCATTGGCGTGATCGACGGAATTGCCTTCCAGACCAATATTCTTGCGCTCAATGCGGCTGTTGAAGCCGCACGCGCTGGGGAGCAGGGGCGCGGATTTGCGGTAGTGGCCAGCGAAGTTCGCAGTCTTGCCGGGCGCAGTGCAGATGCTGCCAAAGAAATCAAAGGACTGATCAACACCTCTGTTGCGAAAGTGGAGTCCGGTACCAAACTGGTCACGGACGCGGGCACTACCATGGGTGAAATCGTGGATTCCGTGCGCCGCGTGGCGGATGTAATCAGCGAGATCACCGCTGCCGCCACCGAACAAAGTTCCGGAATAGCCGAGGTCAACCAGGCCATAGGCAACCTAGATCAGATGACCCAGCAAAACGCAGCCCTGGTTGAGGAAAGTGCCGCTGCAGCAGAGAGCTTGCGTGAGCAGGCCGATCGCCTCAAGCAGGCAGTAGCAGTGTTCAAGGTGAACCCTGGCGATTTCGGCACCGCGCCATCGAACGCATCGGTGCGCTCTCCGCTGCCAAAAAACCCGCCATTCAAGGGTACGGAACGCCGCGCCGATGCCAAACCATCGGCGGCCAAAGCCCCAACGCCGGCCGCAGTGAAACCCAAACCCGCAGCAACTCAGGTAGCGGCGCTACCCAAACCGGCACCAAAACCAGCTTCCAAGCCCACCCCAGCAGGTGGAGACGATGACTGGGAGACTTTTTAAATGCAGAAGTTCAAACCGCCGGATCGCGGTTTTCTGCTCTGATCAAATCGATCTGCTTGAGCACCTCGGGGCTGAGAGTGGTGCCCCAAGCATTGATATCTTCGTCGAGTTGCGCAACCGAGGTCACACCAATGATGGTGCTGGCCACCTGCCATTTGGTGTAGCAAAAGGCCAAGGCCATTTGCGACGGAGTCATGCCATTCTCTCTGGCCAGGTTGTTGTAGCGCACTACTGCATCAAAAGCCTCCTTGCGGCCCCAGCGCTGCTTGCGCACCGAAGGGTACTTCGCAATGCGGCCCTCCTTGGGAGCATCGGGCCCTTCAATGCCACTGGCGTCGTATTTGCCGGTCAACAAACCAAAGGCCAACGGCGAATAGGCCAGCAGTGACACATTCAGGCGGTGCATGGTTTCATCCAAACCGTTTTCCAGCGCGCGGCTGACCAGGTTGTAGACGTTTTGCACCGTGGCTACGCGGGGCAGCCCGTGCTGCTCGGCCAGGCGAACAAACTCATGTACCCCGTAGGGTGTTTCGTTGGACAAGCCAATCGCGCGGACTTTTCCTGCTTTCACCAAGGTGCCCAGCGCTTCCAGTTGGGCATGGATGCTGGTGGCGGCAGGGTGGTCTTTGCCGGGCTCGAAGTACATCGCGCCAAACATGGGCACATTGCGGGTGGGCCAATGGATTTGGTAGAGGTCAATCACATCGGTCTTGAGGCGTTTCAAGCTGCCATCGCAGGCTTCGATGATGTCCTTGGCCGTCAGGTCCGGGCTGCCATTGCGAATCCAGGGCATGCCGCGCGAGGGGCCAGCCACTTTGGTGGCGATCACCAGTTTCTGGCGCGCGCCGGGGTTCTTCTCCAGCCAGTTGCCAATGATTTTTTCGGTAGCGTTATAGGTCTCGGCTCTGGGGGGCACGGCGTACATCTCGGCCGTATCCAGAAAGTTAACGCCACGCTCCAAAGAGCGGCTCAGGATGGAATGGGCCAGGGGCTCACCCACCTGTTCGCCAAAGGTCATGGTGCCCAGGCAAATGGGTGTAACGGACAGGCCGCTTTGGCCGAGGGTGACGTGTTGCATGGTCATGGAAATAATTAACTCAGTAAGTCAGGAAATTGGTGTTCTATTTTGCGCTGTTGGGTTCGCCTAACGGAAGCATGGGGTTAAGTTCGCCCAAGTGGGTGCTGGGCACCAGCGGGTATTGCTCCACGTTCGGCAAGGCGTAATGCCACCATTCAAAAGGAATGCATTCGAAACCTGCATCTTCCATCAAGTTCAAGAGCAGCAGACGGTTGGACTGAGCTTCGGGCGACACTTTTTCTGAATAGTGATGCGAGAGCGCCGTCATGTCGTCAAACGCCGTGCCCATGTCCAGCTCCAGACCGTTCGCGCCAACCAGCGTCAGGTCCACGGCCACACCCCGCGTGTGGTTGGACCCCACGCTGGGGTCTGCCACATAGACTTTGTCGGGGGCTGCATCCCACAGTAAAACCTGCGCTTCCTGGGGCCGGAAGGCGTCAAAAATTTTGAGCCGCAGGCCCAAATCCAAAGCGGCGAGTGCCGCCCGGTGCAGGCAGCGCTGGGCATCGCGGTGCATCAGGCACACCGGTCGGGCGTAGATGGGTTTGCCAGTGATGTTGTGCGGTGTGGCGTACACCAGATCGAGCACCACGCTGTGCTCCACCGGATCCAAAGGCACCAAGGGATGCGGCATGGGCTATTGGCCTGCCGCTTTGGCGCGCGCCTCTTCCTGCAAACGCAGGATGCGGCGCTGCACTTTGCCGGTCGTGGTCATGGGCAGAGCATCCACAAACTCAATCTCTTTGGGGTACTCGTAAGGCGCCAACTGACCCTTCACGTGGGTTTGCAGTTCCCGGGTTAGCTTGGAATGAAATTGGGCTCTGGCGCTTTTGCTACCTGCGTAAGCAGCTACAAAATCAGGAGCAATCACTACATAGGCCTTGACCAGTGCGCCGCGCTCAGCATCGGGTTTGGGAACCACCGCGGCATTGAACACGGCAGGGTGCTTGACCAGACAGTTTTCAATTTCCCCGGGGCCAATGCGATACCCCGCCGACTTGAACACATCGTCCGAACGACCCTGGTACCAAAGATAGCCCTCGGCATCGCGCACGGCCAGGTCGCCCGTACGGCACCATTCGCCCTCGCCATGCCGACCGGTGAACTTGGCTTGGGTCGCAGCTTCGTTTTTCCAGTA
>CAJBMJ010000195.1 GCA_903954045.1 uncultured beta proteobacterium
GAACAGGGAGAAGGCACTGATGACCAGTATGCCGGTGAGGTAGATGAAGTCCTGGGGGTACAGGACGAGGTTGAAGATGTAGAAGCGTCTGGCTTCGAGGTCAAAGAGGACTGCCTGTCTTTGGCCCCATTCCAGCCAGGGGACTCCGTAGAAAACGATCTGGGTGATGAAGACCATGGCCCAGCGCCATTTGGAGAACAACCCCGAGACGCTTCGGGGGTAGATCTTTTTGTGGGCCTCGTACAGGGAGACCATATCCGCATCCGCCCCGGCTGGTGCCTCTATCGGCCCTTTGTCCGGGGATTCCACTATCGGGATGACTTTGCGGGGCTTCGATTCGGTGTTCACTGTGGTACTTCCATCATGGATCAAGTGCCGGAATCATACCCTTGGGGGTATAAACTTCCATGATCTATATCAACTGGCAGAGGGCTTCAGTGCGTAATCGGCCATTGCACCCAAAACAGGAGCCGCCTCACCGACCGGGGCAGCCAAAGTGATGTTGAGTGAAGGGTGTTTGTCCATGGCCGAAGCGGCCATCAGGGGCAAATCTTTCTTGATGTGGCTGCCTGCTGCCATAAAGATGGGGACCACCACCACCTCCGTTGCACCCTTAAATACCAGTGCCTGAATGCCCTCATCGAATGTGGGACGCATCAATTCCAAAAAACCCAGCTCCACGCAGGTAGATGGGTCCCGAACAAGAATTTCTTCGCGTATGCGAAAAAAAGGTGCCGCCCAGTCCGGGTTTCTCGCACCATGGCCAAACAAAAGAATACCCTTCATACACCCAGCTCCAGACGTTCAGGTACCAATAGCCCCCTATTGTTGGCTATTCCCGGTTTTCTTTCTCTGGGCAAGAAAAAAGTCCCCGCAAGCCAATGGAAAGAGAAGACTTGATACGCACCAGTGTCGTTGTCGAAGCCGGCCAAGGGCTCAGGATGCCTTTAGCCATTGAAGCGCAAACTCCTGTGCCGATACGGGTTTGCCAAACCAGTAGCCCTGCCCGACCTCGCAACCCAACTCCAAGAGCTGAGCGCGCTGGGCGTCGGTCTCTACCCCCTCGGCAACCAGTTCATGACCCAGACCGTGGGCCATGGCAATGATGGTCTTAATCAAGGAATGGGCGTTATCGCTCACCAGCATGTCGCGCACAAAGCTCTGGTCAATCTTGATCACCCCGGTAGGGAGCTTGCGCAAGTAGGAGAGACTGGAGTAGCCGGTGCCGAAATCGTCAATCGCCAGGGTAATGCCCATCGCTGTCAGTTCACCCAGCAGCGCGATAACTTCCTGTGTGTGTTCCAGCAAAGCATCTTCTGTAATTTCCAGCTCGAGCGCCTTGGCGTCAAGCTGGTAACGTTCTAACAGGGCGCTCAGTTCTGACTTCAGGTTCGGGCGCTGCAGATCTGTCACGTTTTGGTTGATGGAGATTCGCCAGCTGCGGCTCCACCTGCCCTGCCCAGTCCACTCGCTCACCTGGCGCAATGCATCTTCCATGACCCACCGGTCTATCTCGACCAGTTGACCGGTCTTTTCAGCTATCGAAATGAACTCCAGGGGCGACACAAGACCATGCCCCGGTCGCTCCCAGCGAACCAGGGCCTCTGCACCGACCAACAAACCGGTACTGAGTTGCAGCTTGGGCTGGTAGAAAACCCGCAGTTGCTTCTTGGCAACCACATCGGCCAACTCGGTCTGAATTGCAAACAGCGTCGCCTTTTCCTCGCTCATCTTTTGGTTGTATGAGGTGCTGCGGTTGCGACCAGACAGCTTGGCCTCGTACATGGCGATATCCGCATTGCGTAGCAAAAGATCCAAGGTTTCGCCATCTTCAGGAAACATTGCAACACCCACCGAAGCCATGGGCTGGTAGTGAATGGTTTTGTCCAAAGTGATGGGCTCGCGCAGCAAACCCAGGAGCGTGTTGGAGACCTGCTCAGCGGTGTCTTTGTCACAACTGGGGAGCAGCACAACAAACTCGTCGCCTCCCATGCGCGCGACCGTGTCTTCTGCACGCACAGCGCCCTGCAAGCGCCGGGCAATGCACACCAGCAACTCATCTCCCACGGAGTGCCCCAGTGTGTCGTTCACTTCCTTGAAATGGTCCAGGTCAATAAACAGCAGTGCAAAAGCGCGCTTGTACCGCAAGGTGCTGGCCATCAGCTGGGTAAACCGGTCGCTGAACAAAGACCGGTTGGGAAGTCCGGTCAGACTGTCGTACGACGCCATGTGTTGCACCTGCGCCTGAATTTTGCGCAAAGAGGTCACGTCCGACTGCACGGCAGCGTAGTGGATCACCTTGCCCTGCGCATCACGCACCGCATTGATATTGCACCGCACGGTGTAATAGTGCCCATCGGCTCCGCGGTTGCAAATCTCCCCGGCCCAATGGCCCTGGGCATTGATCTCATTCCACATCGCCTGATAAAACGCCGTGGTTTGCCGGCCCGACTTCAAAATGCTGGTGCGGTGCCCTTCGACCGCACTTTCTGAAAAGCCTGACTGCTTGGTGAAGGCGGGGTTGACCCGGATGATGCGGGTTTGCGCATCGGTCACGATGATGGCCTCTGCCGCAGTCATGAAAACGGCCTCGCTGAGCAAGGTTTCCCGATGCTTGGCTCTGATTTCTGTGAC
>CAJBMJ010000196.1 GCA_903954045.1 uncultured beta proteobacterium
TGCGGCCAGTTGTGTCGTGTGTGCCCCCGCCCACCCTTGTGCTTCGCCGCTGCGCGGCATCAGCCCTGCGCGCTGGCCTGCCCGTCTGCCCCCCGTGGGGGCTCCCTCAGCCCGCGCGCCTTGTTTGTTGGGTTTTGCTACATGTTTTGTAGCTGGTAACGCAAGGAATACGGGGGCTACAGGCCGAAACGGCCTGTAAGCCAGCGTGGCCGCTGGCTTTGCTTTACGCCATCTGGGTGAGTTTAGTTCGGCTCAACTGAGCATCAAAGTAAAAGTCTGTGTGGGGTACTATCAGTGATGAAAAATTTGGGGCCGATTTATGACACTTTGTCTTTTCACGAACGTGACTAGCAGCGAATGGGCGGCTTGGGTTCAAGCAATCGGCTCCCTTGCGGCTGTGATGTCAGGTACGGCTGCAGTGTTTTGGCAGAACCACCAAGCGAAGAAAGTCCAACGCACACGAGACGTCGAAAGGATTCGAGCGGTTGCAATGTTGTTAAGGCTCTCTGCCGAAGCCATGGAAAAGTGGCTAAAGCTTTGGAAGTGCGAAGAAGTGCCTGAGCCAAAAGTAATCCAGCAACATTGGCGCACTTTTGAACTTGCCGCTGAGGAACTGAGACGCATCGGTGGTGATGTGGCGTTGTCGCCAGTCATTGTCAGGAACTTAATTCTGGCCAGGGAGTGTGTGCGACATATTTCAGAAGCAGTAGGAGGTCTGCACTTGGGCGCACGAAGTAACGATATCGGCTCGTCGGTTCAGGTAAATATCTCTGACCTATATCATTATGAAGAATGTATGCATGCCGAAGCGCGGCGGCTTGAGAAGGGCCTGCCCGCCACAAATACCGATGATGCCTAGTAAATCACCCCGTGTTTCCTGGAGGTCCGTTGGTTTAAGTCAGACTGGCATTGCAGCCTGACTGGCTAATTGCCGATAGTAATTTTCTTCAGCTTCGGCGGGGGAATATGTCCAATTGGTTCGAGCAGCCTGAGGTTGTTAAACCAGGACACCCATTCCAGCAACTTCTTGGTCTTCTAGAGTATCCGGCGGTGTATCAATTCAGCCTTGTAAAGACCGTTGATGGTCTCGGCCAGGGCGTTGTCATAGCTATACCGTTGCTGCCCATCCCCCGAGGGCTCTATGCCCGCTTCGGGCATCGTTGACCGGCAAAAATGAGCTTCAACCATGACGAAAATAGTAAACCCGCTTCGCCGCGAAAGGGGCCATACAGCTACATCTTGCTAAAGCCGAAAATCGACCCGCCAAAGCGCTTTTTGAACTTCCACTGAGAGGCCCCCGCAAAGTAAAGTCAGCGAAGTTCCGACGCGGTAGACGCAGCCCACTCAATAAGTTTTCTCCACCAAAATTTCCCCCGTCGTCTCATTGTAAAAAATAGCCCTTTTTAAAATGAACGGAATCGCCGAGTTGGCAGCAGAAAGCTCTCTTGGATCTTCCCTAGTCGGCGCTTTGTATGCAGAACCAATGGTTGACACACCAGTACCCTCAACGTGCCCAACGACTAGCATTGACAGTTTGTCACCTCGCATAGCTTGGGCCGACTCTATCGAAACTGGGAGCTTTAAATCTATAGACCGAATGTCCTCCCGCAATTTGGGACTCGACTTAAAGAATGGATTTTTATCTTTTATTGCTAGGTTCATAAAGATAGCCGATGTTTGACTAACTTCGACCCGGGCCCCGAATCCATTTTGTGCCATATATTTAGCGTCTTGTAAATCTCCACCCTTCAACAGACAAATCATCAACGGCTGGCCATATGGAATATCGCATCTGTAATTGCTGACATACGACTTGCTATCAGCGTCATAGCTCACTGAAAAGCCTCCCAATTGAAACGCATACAAGGCTTTCGACGAAATTGGAGC
This sequence comes from uncultured beta proteobacterium, assembly GCA_903954045.1. Taxonomy (GTDB): domain Bacteria; phylum Pseudomonadota; class Gammaproteobacteria; order Burkholderiales; family Burkholderiaceae_C; genus Allorhodoferax. The sequence continues at coordinate 1,888 of CAJBMJ010000196.1, forward strand.
TAACAAGGAGTCAGTATTAGACTTTCGTTTTAAGAAGTCAGGCGTAGTTTCAAACTCACCCTTCTCAATGCGAAGTTTTGATGAGTACATCGCTAAAAACTTGAATGGATCTAGCCCTCGGTAACCTTTTAGCGAGCGTCCTCCCGCCATTTCGAAAGCTTGCGGGAATTCTTGATTGGTTACAACGTTGTTGGATGGGGTCGCGTCAGTTTTTGGGATGACTGGCGGAGCCTCTGTTGTTGCTACCACCGATTCCGATGCAGCCGGCGCAGCGGAAACCACTTTTGGTGCTTCTATTTTCTGGTTGCAAGCAGTCAGAAATAATGTGAATAGAAATGCTGCCACAGCGACTTTTGACATATCTTCCCTTGAATCGTTGATTTGTTCAAGACCGATTATGCCCCGATGCAGAGGGGTAATCGCCGAGTCGATTTGTTGAAAGGAGCCAGCCCCTTTGACAAACGAGGAGTGCTTTTAGAGCGCAGTTTTACCGCCGCGAGTTTTCACACATTGGACCCCGTCAAAAGTCGGTTTCTGAAGCTTGACTTGGCCGCACTCACTTGCAACTGGCACCGCCGACGACCATTGAAACCATAGGCCGCTGCCCAGCATTTCGCACCACCCGAATAAGCTCAGCCTGCTCCAACCGAACCAGTGCAGCACTAGCCGCATCGCGTTCGACCTTCAGGGTTTGGAGGGCTTTTTGTGTCAGCTTAAAGGGCTTGCCTTTGGCCATGCCGTGCAACCACCACAGCGCAATGCCGACATGCAGCGTCTTACCCGGCAATGCGGCGGCGCTGCCCAGCCAGGCCAGGGGGATGGGGCCACGCAGAAAGAGCGCGGCTTTGGGGGATTCGACCAGCTTGCCGGTGGTGGCATCAAGCTGCAGGCGCTTGACTGGCACGCCACGGTCTGGGTCAGGGGTGGTAACCATAAAGAACTGTTAATAAGAATGTACGGGTGCGCTAGGGAAACTCTGCATAACTCCCCATGAAATGTGCTGACAGAAACCTCTTGCTGCTATAAAATGCATAGCATGAAACAAGCCACGTTGAACCTTGATCTCAAGCTCAGGAAGACCCGCAAGCAAGTGTTCCTTGAACAGATGGAGCAAGTTGTTCCCTGGGCTGATTTGATTGCGCTGATTGCCCCGTACTACCCAGAGGGAAAGAATGGCAGACCGCCATTTCCCTTGATGACCATGCTGCGCACCCACTTTATGCAGCAATGGTTCACCCTGTCGGACCCGGCCATGGAAGAAGCCTTCTTTGACACCCCGCTGTACCGCGAGTTTGCACAGCTTGAAGAGTTTGCGCGAATGCCCGACGAGTCCACCATCCTGCGGTTTCGCCATCGCCTGGAAGAACACAAGTTGGCCGAGCAAATTCTTATCACGGTCAACGACCTGCTGACTGCCAAGGGTTTGCTACTCAAGGCAGGCACAGTGGTGGATGCCACCTTGATTGCAGCGCCCACCTCCACCAAGAACAAAGACAAAAAGCGGGATCCCGATATGCACTCCAGCAAGAAA
>CAJBMJ010000197.1 GCA_903954045.1 uncultured beta proteobacterium
ATGCCCTGAACGACAAAATAGTCCTTGGCATGGATCGCCTGGTAAAGCCGATAGCCAATACCTGGATAGGCAAAAATCACCTCCACCAGAATGGCGCCAGAGACAATGTGACTAAGTGTCAAGGCGAGATGCGTGAGCTGTGGAAGCAGCGCATTGCGTAGGCCATAGGAAAGAAATATCCGCCTTGCAGGCAGCCCCTTGGCCTCAGCCAGCATGATGTAGTCTTCGCCTCGAACACTGATCACCATCCCGCGCATAGCAATGGCCCAGGTACCAATAGATGCAAGAATAATTGACAGGGCAGGCAACATCGCATGGTGAACAAGTTGAGCGACTGTTGCCCAGTTCCAGCCTGGCGTGAATCCAAAGGAGTAAGCGCCGGCCACCGGAAACCACGGCAATGTAAGACTAAACGCGAACATCAGCAGAATCCCCAGAATGAAGTAGGGCACTGCCGAAAGCAAAATTAGCGGCACTCCCACAATTTGGACCCAGCGACTGCTGCCAGGCCAGGCTAGTAGCCCTCCCAGAATCGTCCCGATGCTAAAGCTGATGAGGGTCGCCGTTCCGAGCAACGTCAATGTCCAGGGTAGTCCTGCCAAAATTACGTCTGAAACGCGTTCCGGGTAGTTCACTAAAGAGTACCCAAGGTCGAAATGACCCAGGTCTGAGAGGTAGTTCAGGTACTGGCGCCAGAGTGGCTGATCCAGTCCGAACCGTTCGCGATAGACCTTTGCCATAGCCTGAATATCGCCAATATTTCCGCCAGAACTGGCGGACAACTGGTTCAGTTGTTGCTCAATGGGATCTCCCGGCATGGCACGCGGGATCAAAAAATTGATTGTGACCGCGAGAAATGTCACGAGCAGTGTCATCCCTATTCGTTTTGCAATGTGATTCCACATGATTTTCGACCTACACAGTCATGGCTTGAATGCCGTCGAGTGTCAGACCTAAACCGAAGCCAGGTTCATTGCTCGGTGTTACAACGCCATTGCATGGTGTTTGCATGCCCGGTGTCAACTTGACCTCGTCAAACGGTACACCTGGCGCAGACGCCACAAAATATTCACCCTTAGGGCTATTGGTAACTGCCATCCCGAAGTGCTGACCGTAGGGTGTGTTCATGCCAGCGTGCGGAATAACTGAGATACTCGCGCCCTCTGCAATGGTTGCGATTTTCAGGCAACCGGTCAATCCACCAGACCACGCCAAGTCCGGTTGAAAAATATCGACGCTTCTACGAGATACTGCGTTGGTGAAGGGCGACAGTGTGTACCAATGTTCCCCCGTTGCCAGCGTCTGAGTGGGTAACCGTTTTCTAAGTTCGGCCTGTCCATCCAGATCATCTGGCATCAGGCAGTCTTCGATCCAGCGCAATCTGTAGGGTTTCATGCGCTCCGCAAAACGCACAGCAAAATCGACATCAAAGGACATCCAGCAGTCCACCATCAAATCGATCTCGTCCCCGACTAAGTGGCGCTTCTTCGAAATGAAGTCCTCATTGAGATCCAACGCGCGCAGTCCATCCGCTGGCCCGTAGGGGCATGCCATCTTTGTGGCCATGAATCCGTTGCTTATGTGCCAATCTGTGTCATTGCCGGTCGCATAGCAGTCGATATGATCCCGCGTTGGTCCCCCAATCAGTTCGTACACCGGGCGTTTGAGTAGTTTTCCCTTGAGATCCCACAACGCCAAATCGATGGCACTGATGGCATAAGGAGCAAGCCCGCCTCCTCCATAGGGTGAAGCCATCCGGGTCATCATGTCCCATAGCTTCTCAGTTGCCATGCACGACTCAGACACCAGCAGCGGACCTAAATGCTCATTGATGATATTGATGACCGGCGAGCCGTAACGCGACATTCCGAAGCCCCAGGTACCATCAGTCGACGTTACGATACAACCCACGGATGGCCAGCGCGGCCGCCATGTGGCTCTTAGCTGCTTGAAACGTGGGTACCGCGACATTGGGCTTGCGACTTCGGCGTCCTCCAGCCACGCGGGACGCGTAGCTGGTGTGACGGCAGGGCCACCGACAAGGTCGCTTCGAATGGCGAATGCCTGAATTGATTTTATTTTCACGGATTAATTTATCTGGAATGTGCGATCAGGGCAGGTAGCCGGGCTACCTGCATCGAGAGCTAGTTACTTACGCGGCTTGAGTCGATGAATCACCTGGTTAAAGCCTTCCCATGGAATGAATGGTGCAACGTAGGCGTTCTGTGCGTTCGGGTAACCTGTCCAATAGGTCGTATTGAAGGGCAGCACTTGCAACTCTTCTGCCAGAGTCAGCTGGGGCAGATCGGTGAGGACAATTCGCGTGGCTTCTTTCACCAGCTTCATGTACTCCGTATCCTGCGGTGAAGGACGTTTCGCCTCCATCTTGTCAAGCAGCTCACTGAGGGCTGGGTTGCTGTAACGGGTGATCGCGCGAATGTTGCTGCCTTTTTGACCAGCCGCCGCGACATACTTGCCGTGGAAATGCTCCAGCGTCTGCCAAGGGTCATACAGACTGCCGCAGTGGGTGTTGATCACGGCATCAAAGTTTCCAGTGCTGACGGCATCCCAGTAGGCAGCGTCTTGAGTCGGGCGGAACACAGTGTCAATGCCAGCTGTCTGCAACTGCTTCGCCAGCACGGGGCCAACAGCATCATTTTGTGGTGACAACACTGTGAATGACCATGGTTGCCCATCAGGCAGTTTCCACCTGCCATCGGCTGCTTTGGTGAAACCCTTGGCTTTGAGCTGTCCCTCAGTCTTCTTGGCGTCCAGTTTGTCTATAGCTGCCGCTGAAATCACGTCCTGCATCTCTGCGGTGTAAGCCTTCAAGGTTCCGTAGGAAGAAAACGGCGTGATCGCCTTCGGCATCGAACCTTCAAATGCAAGGTTAACGATCTGATCGCGATTGATAGCACTGTTGATGGCCTGACGCACCTCAACCATGTTGTAAGGCGCTTTCTGATTATTAAACGCCAGTCGGTATGTGCAGCCGTCAGGTCCACCCCACACGGGACCGGTCCCGTTCCAGGCCTCTAGTTTGGGGTTGCGCGCCTTGGCTGCTTCAAAGTTGCCTGCGGATAGAGAACGCCCTATATCGATCTCGTTGTTGGCATATAGCTGTGGCAGAGCGTCTACAGTTGCCGGACGGTAAATGATGCGTTCTGGAGCTGGCATGACGGCTAACTTGGCGCCAATTGCCCACCAGCTTTGTCGACGGTCAAAAATCAGGCTTCCAGAGTCCGCCTTGACCAATTTGTACGGCCCGGTCCCGACTGGCCATCCTTTGCTCAGGTCAAAGAATCCAAAGGTGCGTGGGTTCTGATCCTTCCAAATATGCTTGGGTACCACAACAAAGCGCACACCTTGGCCCGTTGCCAATACATCAGAGACCCATCGGGGACCTGGCTTGTTCAACTTGATTTTGACGGTTAGCTTGTCAACG
>CAJBMJ010000198.1 GCA_903954045.1 uncultured beta proteobacterium
GCACGGAAAACTCACCATGAATTTCAAACAAAAAACCTTGCTAGCGCTCACAGTTGTTGCATTGACAGCTAGCAATTTGGTAGCAGCACAAACCAGCTTGCTTAACGCTTCGTACGACGTGTCCCGTGAGTTTTACAAAGATGTGAACCAGGCCTTCATTGCCAGCTACAAGAAATCCACCGGCAAAGACATCAAGATCGATCAGGCACACGGTGGTTCCAGCGCGCAGGCGCGTGCGGTAAACGATGGCCTGGACGCTGATGTGGTGACCATGAACACCACCACCGACATCGACTTTCTGGCCAGCACCGGTGTGGTGGCCAAGGACTGGAACAAGAAGTTCCCCTCCAACGCGGCCCCCACCAGCTCGACCATGCTGTTTCTGGTGCGCAACGGCAACCCCAAGGGCATCAAGGATTGGGATGACCTGGTCAAGCCCGGCGTTCAGGTGATCGTGGTCAACCCCAAGACCGGCGGCAATGGGCGTATGGCCTACCTGGCGGCCTGGGGCCAGGTGCGCAAGAAGGGCGGCACTGATGCACAGGCAGCCGAATATGTGGGCAAGCTTTACAAGAACGTGCCCGTGCTGGCCAAGGGCGGGCGCGACGCGACCACCATCTTCTTGCAACGCAACATTGGCGATGTGCTGATCACGTTTGAGTCTGAAGCGGTGTCGGTCGACAAGGAATTCGGTGCCAACAAGGTGGATGCAATCCACCCCAGCAGTTCCATCCTGGCAGAAAACCCGGTGGCTGTGGTAGAGCGCACTGTGGCCAAAAAGGGAACGGCTGATCTGGCCAAGGCCTATCTGAATTTCCTGTACACCGATGAAGGCCAGGAAATTGCCGCCAAACACGCCATTCGCCCAACCAACCCTGCCATTCTGAAAAAGTACGGCAATGTTTTCAAGCCCATTGCCCTGTTTACTGCTGAAGACTTCTTTGGTTCCTTTGCCGAGGCGCAAAAAGTCCACTTCAATGACGGTGGACAGTTCGACAAGCTTTACACCGTCAAGTAAATGACTGCTGCTGTGCTGGCAGGGCCCGCGCCCAAGCGGGCCCCCAAACGGGTGTTGCCCGGTTTCAAGATCACGCTGGGTTTCACGCTCTTCTACCTGAGCGTCATTGTGTTGATACCGCTCTCCGCCCTGCTTCTAAAAACCTTCACACTGACCTGGGACCAGTTTGTGGCGGCCGTCACCAGCCCGCGGGTGATCGCCTCGTACCAACTGACCTTTGGTGCGTCGTTCCTGGCGGCGCTGGTCAATGCAGTCTTTGGCCTGCTGGTGGCCTGGGTGCTGGTGCGATACAGCTTTCCAGGCAAAAAAATTGTTGATGCGCTGGTGGACTTGCCCTTTGCGTTGCCCACGGCCGTGGCAGGCATATCGCTCACTGCCTTGCTGGCCAGCAATGGCTGGGTCGGCAGCCTGCTCGAGCCGTATGGCATTCAACTGGCCTTCAACCGCAATGGCGTGGTGATCGCGCTCATCTTCATCGGTTTGCCCTTTGTGGTGCGCACGGTGCAGCCGGTGCTCGAAGATGCAGAAAAAGAACTCGAAGAGGCAGCAACCTGCCTGGGCGCTACCCGTTGGCAGACTTTCCGTTACGTTATTTTCCCAACCATCTGGCCTGCGTTGCTCACCGGCTTTGCGATGGCCTTTGCGCGTGCGATTGGTGAGTACGGTTCGGTCATTTTTATTGCAGGCAATATGCCCATGATTTCCGAGATCACACCGCTCATCATCATCGGCAAGCTGGAGCAATACGACTATGCCGGGGCCACAGCGGTCGCGGTGGTGATGTTGGGCTTCTCCTTTCTCATGCTGCTGGTGATCAA
>CAJBMJ010000199.1 GCA_903954045.1 uncultured beta proteobacterium
CACCCGGGCCTCCGCCACTGCACCATGGCTTCTCAGCCGTGCATCGGTCAGGTTGGAGAGGTCGTGCTCGGACTGACTGGCACCAATCACAGTGCCCGCATCTCCAATCACGGCCACATCCCCCTCGCGATCCAATGGCAGTTCAAATCGGTGACACACCTCTTCTCGGCTGAGCGCGAGGGCGATGCCAGGGATTTTTTGCACCAGGTCCAGAATGGCTTGCGGACGCGCCCTGCCATGGTCCAGTATCCACACGCGAACAAAGCCTCCCAGCGCACCGTGGTGGCGCACAAAGGCATCGGTAATCGGACAGATCACTTTGGTAGCGCCCTGCCCAAAACTCTCGTCCAGAAGGTCCTGCAGATAAATCACATGGGGGCTTCCATCGGCATTGGATTTGTCGTTCATGCCATGGTCCGCCGTCAGCGCTACCGTTGCGCCAAGCGATGCAAGCCGCCCGAAAGCGTCATCCAGGCGTTGGTAAAAGACGTTGGCGACCGCATCGCCAGGCGCATGTTTGTGCTGGATATAGTCGGTCAGGGACAGGAAGAGCAAGTGGGGCCTGTCGCGTTCCAGCAGTTTGATGCCTGCCTCGAGTACAAAGAGAGAAAGGTCCATCGAGTACATGTCTGGCTGGGGCATTCCCACCAGTTCCAGTACGTTCTCGATGCCGTTCTCAGCCAGTGTGCATTGGCTGGCAAACTCGGAGGAAAAACTGATGTTCCCACGGCTCAGGTCCAGATCTTTGCCAAGCTGCTTGCGCAACTTGTCTTTGGCGGTGATGGACACCACACGGGCGCCAGCATCTGCAAAGGTGGCCAGGATGGTGCGGCTGCGCAAGAGCTCCGGACCGGTCATCACCACAGCATCACCCGACTCATTCAGGTAGTAGTTTCCCGAGATGCCATGTACCGAAGGCGGCGCACCCGTGATCAGCGACATGTTATTGGGGCAGGTAAAACTGGGAACGGTGCCGTCGGCCACGCCAGCAAATCCCTCGCGCATAAAACGTCCAATATTGGGAATGATGTCGTCGGCCAGTCCCTGTTCAATGTAGGCAGGATCACCACCATCGATGCAGACTACAACCACAGGTTTTTCGGGCCAGCCATAGCTGACGCCGTTAAGTTCGAGAGAATTCATGCAATGCCAATAGAAATGTTCAGATGCTCCAGCGACGCACGCGCGCGGAGAGGACATCGATCAGGGTGACAGAAACAATAATGATGAGAAGAATGGCCGAAGTTTCAGCGTAGTCAAATCCGCGAATCGATTCGTGAAGCACCACGCCAATGCCACCAGCGCCGACCATCCCCACGACCGAGGCCGATCGAACGTTCGACTCGAATCGATAGAGGGAATAAGATATCCAGAGCGGCAATACCTGTGGAATGACTCCGTACAGAATTTCCTCCAGTGCGTTGGCTCCGGTGGCGCGAACGCCTTCCACCGGCCGCGGATCAATAGCCTCCACGGCCTCGGCAAACAACTTGGCAAGTACACCGTTGGTGTGTATCCACAACGCAAGCACGCCCGCGAAAGGCCCCAGGCCGACAGCCACAATGAAGAGCATGGCGAATACCATCTCATTGATCGCTCTGCAGGCATCCATGAGACGGCGCATCGGCTGGTAGACCCAGGCAGGGGCAATGTTTTCGGCACATAGCAAACCAAACGGGACAGCGCAAATAACCGCCAGCACCGTTCCCCAAATGGCGATGTGAATGGTGATCACCATCTCACTAAGGTAAATGCGCCAGTCACGGAAATTGGGTGGGAAAAACTCCTGTCCAAATACGGCCATATTGGCCGAATCCTGAATCAAGGCATATGGACGCATGTCTGCCCCTTGCCAGGACCAGATCAACAGCATGAAGAACAAGCCCCAGGCCATTTGCATCCCCAGACTGGTAGAAGGAGGTGAGAGGGGAATGTCCTTGATGGCGGGCTTGGTCGTCATGGCTGTCTATCCGGTGGAATCCACTGATTACTTGAGCTTGGCCAGTGCGGCCAGTTTGCCGTCGATCTCGTCAAGCTTGACTTTTTTCTCGGCAGCTGACATGTTTTCATCGGCTTCGAATTTCTTGCGGTCCTTGAACAGTTCAAGCTGGCGGATGGGAATGAGCTGTGCGTCGGTGGAAACCTTGAAACCTGCGAGGCGGTACATGTTCTTCAGAATCTCTTTCTCGCGTTCATTTTTTCCATAGCCGGTCACAAAGTCTTGAACCTTCTTTTTGACGTCCGAGGGGAGGTCTTTGCGCCAGACAAAGGGATCGCGTGGGATCAGGGGCGAGGTCCAGAGGATGCGGATCTGCTCCAATTTTTCTGGCGATTTTTCTCGCATTTTCTCGGTCATCTCGCTGTTGCTGGTGGCGACATCTACCTGCTTGTTCAGTACCGCGAGAAAGTTGCCTTCGTGGTTGGATGAACGCATAACCTTGAAGTGCGTCTTGGGCTCCAGGTTGTTGAGTGTGAAAACGTAATAGCTCGGCACCAACGTACCAGAAGTGGATGAGGGGTCTCCAATTCCAAAGGAGTATTCCTTTCCGTTCTTGAGCACTTGGTCCAATGTCTTGATGGAAGAGTCTTTATGGGTAATCAGATAGGAGTAATAGCCCGGTGTACCGTCAAGATCCACAAACTGGGCGAAGACTTCGCCATTGGCACGGTCCACTGCGTCAATCGCGGCCTTGTTGCCATACCAGGCGATTTGAACCTTGTTGAAACGCTGTGCTTCGATGATGCCCGCATAGTCTGTGGCATAGAAGCCATTAACCTTGATGCCCACAGCCTTGGTCATATCTTCAATGAAAGGCTCCCACATCTGCTTCATGGCACCGGCTTTTTCGGTGGCAATGATTCCAAAATTGAGTTCCTTAATGTCCGCAGCGCCGGCGATACCGGCAGCTGCAAATGCCATGGCAGTAATGGTGTTCTTGATGTGTTTGATCATGGTTTTCCTATGAATGGTTAAAGGGGGTGTTGGTTCAGACAAAGGCTGCAGCGCTCATCGAACCGGAAGGGGAATCCGGAAAAGTTTCCACGGAGTTGCCAGAGGAGAATAATTCCTTGGCATTGCTGCCGTACAGCTCGGCAAGCAGTTGCGGCGTCAGTGCACTGGAGGCACCGTCATACACTACGCGCCCAGCGTTGAGTGCGATGGTTCTAGGGCAATAACGCATGGCAAACTCAACCTGATGCAATGAAACGAGCACCGTACATCCATGCTGCTCGTTCATCTGCTTCAACAACTCCATGACCTTTCGCGATGACTCGGGGTCCAGTGAAGCAATAGGTTCATCCGCCAATATGAGGCGCGCGCCCTGGACCAGGCAACGCGCCAGCGCAGCGCGTTGTTGCTGGCCACCCGACAGCGTAGAGGCTCGCTGCCACGCAGTCTGCTCAATGCCCACAGAAGCCAGTGCCTCCAGAGCCTGCTGGCGCTGTTCCAGCGTAAACCGCATGAACAGGCTTTTCCACCACGGGGTTTGGTAAAGCTGACCTATCAATACGTTGGTGATGACAGGCAGTCGGTTGACAAGGTTGAACTGCTGGAACACGAAACCCACCCTGCTGCGAACTTGTCTGAAGTTGGGCAAGAGCTTCCCGCCTGCCTGCACAGTCTGGCCAAGGACATCAATTTCTCCGCTGTTGGAGGTAACGAAGCCGGGCAAGTGCCTCAGCAACGTGGATTTGCCGGAGCCGGATGCCCCAAGCAACGCCACCATTTCACCTTCCCGAACCTGCAAAGACACCTTGTCCAGAGCCTGGCAATTGGCATAGGACTTACTGAGTTCACGTGTGACTACGGCATACGACATCGCTGGTGTTCCACTGTCATCTGATTGCAATGTCACGAGCTTAGAATTTAATTGTGTCAGGTTGTTGACAATCTACGATTCTGAAATTTTCTTCTTTTCGTCACATAAAAATAACAGGCATGACATACGCGTTAACACTGGAAGTTCTCAAACACCATTCACTCCCAACACTGGTGCAGGAAGAGTTGGAGCGCATGCTTCGAAGCGGAGCATTGACACCAGGATCGCCACTGCGGGAGGCCACGCTTGCAACCCAACTGGGCGTATCACGTGGCCCCGTTCGCGAGGCCTTCCGCTCGTTGGAGGAAAAGGGACTGGTAAGGGTCGAAAAGAATCGTGGTGTTTTTGTCAGATCCATTTCACAGCAGGAGGCCGACGACATCTTTGAAGTCCGTGTTGCTCTGGAAAAGCTCATTGCAACCCGACTGGCGAAGCTGCCGGATGCGCTGATCAGCTCCGGCATTCCTGAACTCCTGAACAAGGCTGAGAAGCTCGCGCTGAGAGCAGACTTTGCGGGCTGCCATACGCTCAGTATGCAGTTTCACCAAAGGCTTGCCGAACTCAGCGGCAACAAAACGCTGCTGCAAACCTACGAGAGACTGGTGAACGAACTATCTCTCTTCCGCCAACAATCCCATGCGTTGACGCCCGACGCATCGAGTTTGCGCAAGTCGGTGGCGGATCACCGCAAACTCTTCGAAGCACTGCTCGATGGCGACAAGCGCAAGGCCTTGCGTGTATTGAAGGAGCACGTGGAAGAGAGCCGAAAGCGAATGAAAAAAATCCTGTCCAACCCCATGATGGTGACCCCATGAATTTTTACTCCGAAGCCATGCGCATTGACGGCAATCGCATCCAGCGCGATCGAACCATTGAGGTCCATAACCCGTTCACTGGCGACTGCATAGGCACCGTACCCAAGGCCGGAGTCAATGATGTGCGCCAGGCCTTCGACATCGCCCATGCCTACCGTCCTCGACTAAGTCGCTACCAGCGATCCAATATCTTGCACAAGGCCGCCAACATGGTGGTTGCACAAGCCGAACGCATCAGTGACTTGATTACTCTTGAAAGCGGGCTTTGCAAAAAGGACAGTCTGTACGAGGCTGGACGGGTGCGCGATGTATTGGTATTCGGTGCCAACGCCGCCTTGCAGGATGACGGCCAGATATTTTCTTGCGACATCACACCCCATGGACGCGCGCGCAGGGTGTACACCCAGCGCGACCCCCTGCTCGGCGTGATCAGTGCGATCACTCCGTTCAACCATCCCATGAACCAGGTAGCGCACAAAGTTGTGCCTTCCATTGCCACCAACAACCGCATGGTGCTCAAGCCCTCCGAGAAGGTGCCGCTTTCTGCTCTGATGTTGGCCGACATCCTCTACGAAGCTGGCTTGCCGCCTGAGATGTTTCAGGTCGTGACGGGCGACCCCTCTGAAATAGCACTCGAACTACTCACGAATTCGAACGTTGATCTAGTCACCTTCACTGGCGGTGTGTCTATCGGAAAGCAGATCGCCCAGACGGCAGGATACCGGCGCATGGTTCTGGAGCTCGGGGGTAACGATCCGATCATCGTCATGGAGGATGCAGATCTTGAGGAAGCTTCGAGTTTGGCAGTATCCGGCTCCTACAAGAACTCGGGGCAACGATGCACGGCGATCAAACGCATATTGGTTCAAAACACTGTGGCTGATGCCTTTGTTGCCCTGTTGGTCGAAAAGACCAATCAATGGCGCCATGGTGATCCAGCCAATTTGGAAACCGACATGGGAACTGTCATCGATGAACAGGCTGCCATTCTTTTTGAATCCCGCGTGAACGATGCAGTGGCGCAGGGTGCACAACTGCTGAGTGGCAATGTCCGCAATGGTGCCCTTTACTCACCCACCGTGCTGGACCATGTCAAACCGGACATGACGCTTGTGCGAGAGGAGACCTTTGGCCCGGTGTCACCCGTCATACGCTTTGATTCCCTGGACGAAGCCATCGGTGTCGTTAACGGCACTGCCTATGGACTCTCATCGTCTGTCTGCACCAACAGACTGGACGTCATTACCCGGCTGGTCAATGAACTGCATGTGGGCAGTGTCAATGTCCGTGAGGTTCCCGGCTACCGGCTTGAATTGACTCCCTTTGGAGGAATCAAGGATTCGGGTCTGGGCTACAAGGAGGGTGTACTTGAGGCAATGAAGAGCTTTACCAATGTCAAGACGTACTCCCTGCCCTGGCCGGTCTGATGTCAGCACTCGTTGCGGGTTTGGTGCTTTTCTCGGCATTGCTTCACGCTGGCTGGAATTTCCTGGTCAAACGTGGCGGCAATGGACAACTCGATACCGTTGGCTTTGCGCTGGGTTGCAGCCTAATCTCTGCTCTGCTTCTGCCCTTTGTGACAACACCAGACCCCAGCTGTTATCCCTGGCTTGCGGCCACACTGGTTGTGCATGTGGCCTATTTCCTGACGCTGGCTGAGGCTTATCGCTACGCCGACTTTTCCCTGGCCTACCCCCTCATGCGGGGAACTGCCCCCTTGCTTGTCGCGCTGTTTGCGGTCTTTCTGGGCGAAACGCTGACAGGCGTTCAAACAGTCGGCGTAGTGATGATTGGTATTGGCATCGGCCTGCCATCATGGATCGGAGGGCCCTGGCGACTAGCCAATCGCAAGGGGCTCTACCTTTGTCTGCTCAATGCAGCCATCATTGCCTGTTACACCTTGCTGGACGGTATTGGCGTTCGCCTTTCCGGCAACGCCCTGTCCTACACCTTGTGGATGTTCCTATTCAATTCTTTGGGCATTTTTGCGGTCACCGTGTACAGACGAGGATTGCCCCAACTCACACAGCACCTGCTCGCCGGTTGGCGCATCGCCTTCTTAGGTGCCGCCATGAGCATGACTTCTTACGGAATCGTTTTGTGGGCCATGACTCAGACGTCCATTCCCGCTGTGGCGGCTTTGCGTGAAACGTCCGTGATATTCGCAGCACTGCTGGGAGCCTGGTTTCTCAAAGAACGCATGGGGCCGTGGCGCATAGCTGGGGCCATGGTGGTAAGCCTGGGAGCCATCACGATTCGATTGGGCTAGCTAAGTCCCCGAGAGGAGATGGAATTATTTTTCGCTTTTCAACTGCGTAATTTGCATCGACAGATCAAACAACTTGCCCTTACCGGCATAGTAACGATCCAGACGCCATTCTTTGAGTATGCGCAATGCCAAATCGAAGCGATCGTAATCCAGTAAGTAAATGTCCGTTATCGTAAAACTGGTTTCATTCTCCAAAGCCAGTACAAACCGGGCCAGTACTTCGGCAGAAGGGTCCGCAGAAAACTTCTCGATGTACTTTCGTGCTTCCTTGATCGCTTGCATATTTTTCCCCATCATCGACTTGACTGAATGCACACGTGTGCGCCCAAAAGCATCATCGCCTATTTGAACCCCCGATTGTGCTTTGTACAGGTGAATGTTTTATGACACACAGACATTTCTGCGTCACAAAATTGACATACAAAAAGGGCACAGTTATGCGAGACTGTTTTGTCCAAGGAATTCAAATGAAAAAGCAGGAAGAAGAATGGATCCGACGTGTTCGAGAGGATCTGCTCGACAGCTTCGATGAAGAGCTGGAGATGGAGCGGGAAGACCGCAACATGGAGGAACTCGAAGCCGAAGGCCGCCTTCACTCTGCGGAGGAGCGCCTGGCTCGTCGGCGCTATTTTCAAGAGCTATTTCGGCTGCAGGGCGAACTGGTAAAGCTGCAGGATTGGGTAGTTCACAGCCGGCACAAGGTAGTGATTCTGTTTGAAGGCCGAGATGCAGCCGGAAAAGGAGGCGTGATCAAACGCATTACGCAGCGTCTCAATCCTCGCGTGGCGCGGGTTGCGGCATTACCTGCACCCAACGACAGGGAGCGCACGCAATGGTACTTTCAACGCTATGTGTCCCATTTGCCCGCTGCAGGTGAAATCGTCCTTTTTGACCGCAGCTGGTACAACCGGGCCGGCGTTGAGCGGGTGATGGGCTTTTGTTCAGAAGACGAATACGAAGAGTTTTTTCGCACCGCACCCGAGTTTGAAAAAATGCTCGCTCGTTCCGGCATTCAGTTGATCAAGTATTGGTTCTCCGTGTCCGATGAAGAGCAGCATTCACGCTTCCTAGGACGCATTCACGATCCACTCAAGCAATGGAAACTCAGCCCCATGGACCTTGAGTCTCGTGTGCGCTGGGAAGAGTACACCAAGGCCAAAGAAACCATGCTGGAGCGAACCCACATTCCTGAGGCGCCCTGGTGGATCGTTCAGGCCGTGGACAAAAAGAAAGCCCGATTGAACTGCATTCATCATCTGCTGGACCAGATTCCCTATACTGAAATTGAGCAGCCACCCATCCTGCTGCCGTCCCGGGTTCGCAATGCCGATTACATCCGGCAACCGGTGTCAGATTCGATGATCGTTCCCGAACGCTACTGACTGCGCATTTCAGCGATCGTGGACGCCTGTTTCAGGCTGATCGTGGACGGCGTTTCAGCGCCATCGTGGACGCGCAGGGGATGCGCGCAAGCGGGGGGTTAAATGTATCTCAAGCGCCATGGGTGTCTCAGGACGGCGATC
>CAJBMJ010000200.1 GCA_903954045.1 uncultured beta proteobacterium
CAGCATGAGCTTGCCACCCTCAAATTTGCCCGAAGCGCGCAAACGACGGCGCCATTCAGTCATCGCACGCATGGGCGCGCTGCCCGTGCCAGTGCAAATCATCACCACATTGGAACGAGGGTGGTTGGGCATCAGGAAACTAGTTCCAAACGGGCCCATTACCTGCACTTTGTCACCAATTTTCAGGTCGCACATGTAGTTGGAGCCAACGCCACGCACGGCCTTGCCCTGGTGGTCTTCCAGCACGCGCTTGACGGTCAAAGACAGGTTGTTGTAGCCAGGCCTCTCGCCGTTACGGGGGCTTGCAATGGAATACTGGCGCGCATGGTGGGCACGACCCGACTCGTCCTGTCCCGGTGGAATGATGCCGATGGACTGACCTTCGAGTACCGGAAAAGGCATGTTGCCAAAATCCAGCATGATGTGGTGCGTGTCGTAGTCGGCACCAGCCGTAGCACCCACCTCGGTAACACGCACATTGCCCACCACCGAAGCGGTCACAAACTTCTCGGAGGCCTTGGGGCCATACAGGTTGGTAAAGGGATGCGCTGCCGACCAGGGCGGCACAGTGGCGCCACAAGCTGCCGAATTGAAAGGCATTTCACCCGTTGGGTCAGCCACCAGCGCGGTTGCGGGTGCAGCTGCCACTTCTTCGCCTTGCGCCACACCCAACGCACCCAATTGCTCTGCATTGAGTTCGGTTGGCAACTCATCCCAAGTCAGCTGCTCCTCAATGGAGTAAGCCTTGATTTTGGGCATATTGCGCCAGTTGTCAATGGAACCGGTCGGGCACGGTGAGATGCAGTCCATGCACAGATTGCACACGTCAGCCTTGACCACGTAATTGCGCGAGTCGTGGGTAATGGCACCCACCGGGCATATCGCTTCGCAAGTGTTGCAGCGAATGCAGATCTCGGGGTCAATCAGGTGCTGTTTGATGACGGTATCTAGCATGGTCTTGTCTCTCTGTTTTTGGGCTACTTTACTTCAGTATCTGGCTATTGAATGCCGGTGTAGCTCGCTGCATATGTCCAGCTCTGGCGCGGTGGTCGCACTACTCCGTTCGTGTCCCCCGGCCTGCGGCCTCCTCCTTTACCTCACTGCGCAGTACACCCACCCCACCAGATCTTACGAAACGTTTTGGTTCGCCTACCGGCAAACTCATTCGCAGCAGTGGGAGTGGGGTGCATGCCATAGCGAAGTAAAGGAGGAGCCCTGAGGCTTTGGCCTCAGGGTGGGGGACATGAGCGGCGGTATGCGCGCCACTCCTACTGCGAGCACAGCCAAGCAAGCCGCGCTGCGCAAGATCAATTGAACCGAACGTAGTCAAAATCCACAGGCTGGCGGTTGATGCCCATGACTGGCGGGGCAATCCAGTTGGCAAACTTGCCTGGCTCAACCACGCGACCCATCAGACTGGCCACAAAGGCACGGTCGTTGCCGGAGGGTAGCCAGTTGTCCACATTGGCTTTCCATTCGGACTCAGAAAGCACACGGCCGTCAGGTGACACTTTGGCAGAAGACAAGGAACCAATATTGCGGTGGAACGCTTTGTGCGGTGTCTTCAGGCGGAAAGGAATTCCCGCCTTCTCGATCACCTTGTTCCAGCGCTCCACACCACCGATGGAGTCCTTGATGTAGTCGTCGCGCAGGACTTCGTTCAGTGCGTTGAGCATGGGCACGTCGCGCTCGACCAGCTGATTACCCTGTACGGCCAACACCTTATAGGTCTGGGTCTTCAGGATGTGGTCGTCCATGCGCTTGCCTTCTTCATAGCGGCCTTTGAGGCCAGTGGTGTAGAAGGTAGCGGCGTTGCTGGACTCGTCGGCACCGAACAGGTCAATGGTGACGCTGAAGTGGAAGTTCAGATAACGCTGCAAGGTAGGCAGATCGATCACGCCAGCGGCGCGCAGCTTGGTCACGTCGTCGGTCTTGAGCTCGTTCATGGCCGCACAGGTGCGGCTGATCACGCGGCTGATGCCGGACTCGCCTACAAACATGTGGTGCGCTTCTTCGGTCAGCATGAACTTGGTGGTGCGGGCCAACGGATCGAAGCTGCTCTCAGCCAAAGCGCACAGCTGGAATTTACCGTCACGGTCGGTGAAGTAAGTGAACATGAAGAAGCTCAACCAGTCAGGCGTTTCTTCGTTGAAGGCCTGCAGGATGCGCGGGTTGTCTTCCTGGCCAGAGCGGCGCTCCAGCAAGGCTTCGCCTTCCTCTCGACCGTCACGACCAAAGTATTTGTGCAGCAGATACACCATGGCCCACAGGTGGCGCCCCTCTTCCACATTTACCTGGAACAGGTTGCGCAGGTCGTACTGGCTGGGGCAGGTCAGGCCCAGGTGGCGTTGTTGTTCGACCGATGCGGGTTCGGTATCGCCTTGCGTCACGATGATGCGGCGCAGGTTGGCGCGGTATTCGCCGGGAATGTCCTGCCACGCGTCTTCACCCTTGTGGTCACCAAAATGGATCTTGCGGTCTTTCTCAGCGGGGTTCAAAAAGATGCCCCAACGGTAGTCGGGCATCTTCACATGGCCAAACTGCGCCCAGCCTTGCGGATCGACGCTCACGGCTGTGCGCAAGTAAACGTCAAAGTTCTGGCTGTGGTCCGGCCCCATGTCGCCCCACCACTGCAGATAGTTCGGCTGCCACTGCTCCAGCGCGCGCTGCAGTGTACGGTCCTCACTCAAGTTGACGTTGTTGGGGATTTTGTCGCTGTAATTGATGGTGGACATGATTTTTTCCTCGGGTTAATCGTGAAACTATTCGGTGGGAACGGGGGTGTTCCTCAAACCCTGTTCCAGTCGAATACCGACTTGACGCCTTTGCCGTACACCTTGAGCGCACCATGCTCGCCCACCGCGTTGGGGCGCTGGAAGATCCAGTTCTGCCAGGCAGTCAGGCGGCCAAACACGCGGGTGAACATGTTCTCGGGGCCGTTGAAACGCAAGTTGGCTTCCAGACCTGTCAGGGCATCTGGCGACATGGATACGCGCTCTTCAATGGCCAGGCGGACTTCATCGGCCCAGTCAATGTCGTCCGGGTTGGACGTCACCAGTCCCAATGCAAAGGCGGCATCAGCATCGAGCAGCTTGCCGGTTTGGGCTCGCACCGCATCCATGGCGGGTTGCTCGTCGTAGAAGCGGCGCTGCAAACGGCTCTGGCCGGTCACCATTGGGTAGAAACCAAAACTGGTTTCGGACACTCCAATTTTGGGCGTAAGTGCTTCGTCATTGGGAAGCGCCAAGTGGTAGGTGCGGTCGCAGGCCAGGGCCAGCTCGAGGTAAGTGCCCACAAAGCAGGAGCCAGCTTCTACCAGCGCAAACAGGCTGCGTGAGGACACATCCAGACGCGAGAAAGTGCGGCGCAGCAAGCCGATGGTCTCACGCACCAGCCAGTGCTTTTGATGGACAACCAATGTTGCATCCATAGCCAGCACAGCAGCAGCATCACCTTGGGTCTTCATCAGCCAGAGTCCGATATCGAGCTCGTTGGTGCGCATTTGCAAAATGGCGTCCTCCAGTTCGCGCGCCAATGTCAGGGGGAACCAGCTGTCGCCAGCGGCTTCAATGCCCGCGATGTCGGTGGGCTGGGCACCAGCAGGCGCCTTCACGATAAAGGTGGCAGTGCGCCTGGCACGGTCAATTTCTACCGACAGGGTCGAGTAACGCAGGGCGTCGGCTTCGATCGTGCGCTTCAGGGGATTAAGACTCACGCCTTTGGCACCTTCAGGACGATCACTTTGGGCTGCCAGCTCCAGTGCACGCTCCTGTACTTTTTGTGCAAATACCGCAGGTTTGGCGATGTCATCCACCAGCCGCCAGTCTTTGGCCTTCTTGCCGCGCACGCCTTCCACGCTGGTGCAGAAAATGTCTGCCAGATCGTGGCGCACACGGCGCTTGTCGGTCACGCGGGTCAGGCCGCCGGTGCCGGGCAAGACGCCCAGCAAAGGCACTTCGGGCAGGCTCACAGCGCTGGAGCGGTCGTCCACCAGAACGATTTCGTCGCAGGCCAGCGCCAGTTCGTAGCCACCCCCGGCACAGGCTCCGTTCACCGCGGCCAGAAATTTCAGACCGCTGTATTTGGAGGAGTCTTCCAGACCGTTGCGTGTTTCGTTGGTGAACTTGCAAAAATTGACTTTCCATGCGTGGCTGGATACGCCCAGCATGAAGATGTTTGCGCCGGAGCAGAACACTTTTTCTCTGGCGCTGGTGAGTACCACTGTGCGCACTTCGGGGTGCTCAAAACGGATGCGGCCAATGGCGTCGTTCAATTCCACGTCCACGCCCAGGTCATAGCTGTTGAGCTTGAGTTTGTAGCCGGGTCGCAGACCGGCGTTTTCGTCGATGTCCACAGCCAGTGTGGCCACCGGACCATTGAAGCTCAACTTCAAATGCTTGTATTGGGCAGGGCTGGTTTGGTACTCAACGCGGGGGGCTTCGGCTGTTGTCATGTTGTCAACTCCTCATTGGAATGTAAAAAAATGCACGGTGACTCGCTAATGAGGTGAATAATAGTGCATGTTTTTGCGTGCGTCAAGCACTTTACTGCATGTTTTACGCAACAGGCAATTGCAGTTGTTGGCGAACCATGTCGCGCAGTGCATGAAAGGTGGCCTCCAGCGGCTGCGCACTCGTATCCAGACGCAGTTGGGCCTTGGAATAAAACGCAGCGCGCCCCGACAGAATACTTTTGAGGTCGTCCATGGCCTCTCGGCTCGCTGCCATGGGGCGCAAATCGCCCTGGGCAGAGACCCGCTTCATGTGATCTTCAGGGTTGGCCTGCAGCCAGACGGTAGTGCAATAGCTCAACAGCTGATTGAACGTGGCCGGGTCTGACACCAGACCGCCCGGCGTGGCGATCACCACTTCCGGGTAGATCTGCACCGCCTCTTCGAGCGCACGGCGCTCGTACCGGCGGTAGGCACTCATGCCATACAGAGCCTGAATTTCAGAAATACTGCAACCTGCAAATTTTTCAATCTCTCGGCTTAGTTCCACAAAGGGGTAGTCCAGGTCATCCGCCAGCATCTGCCCTAGCGTCGATTTGCCCGCCCCGCGCAAACCAATGAGCGCCACCCGAGGGTTGGCCACCGGATTGCTGCCTCCCGTTCCCAATACCTCACCAATGGCAATTCGGGCCTTTCGCAAGGCGGTTTCGTCGCGCTGCTCCAGCAACTCGCGGATCAGCAGCCACTCAGGCGAGGACGTGGTGACATCGCCAATCAACTCGGTCAGGGAACACTGCAATGCCCCGGCCACCTGCAGCAATACCAGTATGGAGGCATTGCCTTCGCCATATTCCAGATTGGCCAAATGCCGCTCGGACACATCGGCCGCCAGCGCCACCGCCTTGCGGGTCATGCCACGGCGCGAGCGTAGGGAGCGCACCCGCTCACCCAAAGCAAGCAGGAAGGGATTTTTCTCGGGTGCGGCGGCCACTCTACTTCCCTCGTCGTCAGCGCTCGGTGAATTCATCTGGTCGGTCGGCATGCTAAAGATAAGTATTAACCCTGAAGCATGCAATATATTGCTTGACAGGGGGCTGGCTGCACTTTATTGTTAGAGCACGCACAATAATTCATAAAGCCATGCTTGGCAAGTTTTAGACCCTACAGAAGACAGTCCATGACACCCACCGTATTTCGCGAACACATCGCCGCATTAACCCTGCAGCTGCAGGGTCGCCCACTGGACCAAACGCTCGATGACTGGCTGAATTCCGAGCATGGCACCAACAGCACCACCTATGCCCAACTGCGCGAGGACTGTATTGCTGGCGTCAAGGACGGATGGCTCTGCGACCGCGAAGGCGGTGGCATCCGCTACGGCCGGATTTTCAAACCCGCAGACGACTTGCACGGATTTTCGGTGGATGTAGTGGAAATGGCCAACATTGCAGGTCCGCACCACACACACACCAACGGCGAAATCGACCTGATCATGCCGCTGGAGGGCGACGCTCTGTTTGATGGTCGTGCTGCCGGATGGCTGGTTTGCCCGCCGGGCAGCGCACACCGCCCCACCGTAACGCAAGGCCGCGCTCTGGTTCTCTACCTGCTTCCGCAAGGCAGCATCGAATTCACCAAAACCAACTAAACACGATATGACCGAACTTCTTTCCAACTATCTCAACGGCACCTGGCAAACCGGCACGGGCGCTGGCACTGTCCTGACCGACCCGGTTCTGGGTACCGAACTGGTACGTGTGGACGCGACCGGGCTGGATCTGGCAGAGGGGTTTGCCTTTGCGCGTGAACAAGGCGGCAAAGCTTTACGGGCATTGACCTACAAGCAACGCGGCGCTTTGCTCGCGGCTGCCGTCAAAGTCTTGCAAGCCAACCGTGATGCCTATTACGAGATCGCCACCGCCAACAGCGGCACGGTCAAGAATGACTCGGCTGTCGATATTGATGGTGGCATATTTACCTTGGGAACCTACGCCAAGATGGGCGACACCCTGGGCGACAAGCACTTCATGCTCGATGGTGAAAGTGCACGCCTTGGCAAAGACCCCTTGTTCCAGTCCCAGCACGTACTCACCCCCACACGCGGCGTAGCGCTATTTATCAACGCATTCAATTTCCCGTCCTGGGGTCTGTGGGAGAAGGCCGCTCCGGCATTGCTCTCTGGAGTGCCGGTGATCGTGAAGCCTGCCACTGCTACCGCCTGGCTTACCCAGCGCATGGTCAAGGATGTGGTGGATGCAGGCATCTTGCCAGCCGGTGCTTTGTCCATCATCTGCGGAAGCTCTGCAGGCCTCATGGACCAGTTGCAGCAGTTTGACGTAGTCTCATTTACCGGCTCTGCCGACACCGCAGCAGTGATCCGGTCGCACCCCGCCGTCACCCAGCGCTCGGTGCGCGTCAATATCGAGGCCGATAGCGTCAATTCTGCGCTGTTACTGCCAGGCGTTGCTCCCGGTTCCGAGGCCTTCGATCTGTTCGTAAAAGAAGTAGCCCGCGAAATGACCGTGAAGTCCGGTCAGAAGTGCACGGCCATTCGCCGCATTCTGGTGCCAGAGGCTTTGTATGACGCAGCCGCGGCTGCCATTTCGGCTCGCCTGGCCAAAACCACGGTGGGCAACCCACGCAACGAATCGGTGCGCATGGGCGCACTGGTCAACCGAGCCCAACTGGTGGCCGTTCGCGAAGGTCTGGAATACCTCAAGGCCCAGGCCAGCGTTCTGCATGACGGAAGCAAGGTCGCGTTGGTAGATGCTGACGCGGCCATCGCCTGCTGCCCGGGACCCACCTTGCTGGGCGTTGGAAATGCAGCAGGCAGCGACAGCGCCGACCGCATCCATGACACGGAAGTCTTTGGCCCTGTGGCCACCCTGGTACCTTACCGTGGTGACAACACCGACCATGCGCTGCAACTCATCCGGCGCGGTCAGGGTTCGCTGGTGACGTCCATTTACGGCAGCGATCCTCAAGCCTTGGCGCAAGCTGCCATAGAGCTGGCCGACAGCCACGGCCGCGTGCACATCATCTCGCCCGACGTCGCCGCACTGCAAACCGGTCACGGCAATGTCATGCCGCAGTCCCTGCACGGCGGACCCGGACGTGCTGGCGGTGGCGAAGAGCTCGGTGGATTGCGCGCCCTGAATTTCTACCACCGCCGCAGCGCGGTGCAGGCCAGTACAGCGGTGCTGGACCAACTCAGCCCAGCGGTCTGAGAGAGCCAAGAAAAAAATTGAGGAGACACCCATGAGCAGCGAAGCAACACTCTCAACTGGCGTGAGTGCGCCCCCGGAGCAATTCAACTATGCCCAGCATTTGCTCGGTCTCAACGTCCAGCGCCCTGCCAAAGTTGCCTTTCTGGACGACAGTGGCAGCCTGACTTATGGGGCCTTGGACGAACGCGTGCGGCGGGTTGCGGCGGGCTTGCGTTCTCTGGGTATCCGCCGTGAAGAGCGGGTTTTGCTGTTGATGCACGACGGCAATGACTGGCCCGTCAATTTCCTGGGTGCCATGTACGCTGGATTGGTGCCGGTGGCCGTGAACACCCTGCTCACAGCCGACGACTATGCCTTCATGCTGGAGCACTCGCGGGCCCAGGCAGTGCTGGTCTCCGGCGCCTTGGTACCTACGCTCAACGCAGCCATGGTGAAGTCGGATCACGAAGTGGGCAAGGTCATCGTGTCTCACCCGGCTGCACCACTGCACCCCTCCGAGGTGGATCTGGAAGCGTTTATACAGGCCCACCAGCCCTTGCCCAAGCCAGCGGCAACCAGCCCCGATGACCCTGGTTTCTGGCTGTATTCTTCAGGTTCTACAGGCCGCCCCAAGGGCACCGTGCACTCCCATGGCAATCCGTATTGGACTTCTGAACTCTATGGCAAAGGGGTGCTGGACCTCCAGGAAAACGACGTCTGTTTTTCCGCGGCCAAGCTCTTTTTTGCCTACGGCCTGGGTAACGCTCTGACCTTCCCGATGACCGTGGGTGCGACCACCATCCTGATGGGTGAACGCCCCACA
The DNA here is from genome assembly GCA_903954045.1 of uncultured beta proteobacterium. GTDB lineage: Bacteria > Pseudomonadota > Gammaproteobacteria > Burkholderiales > Burkholderiaceae_C > Allorhodoferax. The sequence continues at coordinate 8,480 of CAJBMJ010000200.1, forward strand.
CCGGATGCCACGTTCAAGCGTTGGACCGGCGGCACCGGCGGCCTGAAACCCACGGTTTTCTACGGAGCACCCACGGGCTTTGCAGGCATGTTGGCCCATCCCGCGCTACCCACGAAAACCGATGTAGCCATGCGATTGGTGTCCTCCGCTGGCGAGGCCCTTCCAGCGGAACTGGGTGAGAAATTCAAGCGTCACTTTGGAGTAGACATCGTCGACGGCATTGGCTCGACCGAAATGCTGCATATCTTCTTGTCCAACACACCCAAGCGCGTGCGCTACGGCACCACCGGCTGGCCAGTGCCGGGCTATGACATCGAACTACGCGGCGAAAACGGCGAACCCGTTCCCGACGGTGAGCCAGGAGACCTCTACATCCACGGGCCAACTGCCGCCATGATGTATTGGGGCAACCGCGCCAAAACGCAGGACACCTTCCAGGGCGGCTGGACCAAAAGCGGTGACAAATACGTGCGCAACGCCGACGGCAGTTACACCTATGGGGGGCGCAGCGATGACATGCTCAAGGTCAGCGGCATTTACGTATCCCCTTTCGAAGTAGAAGCCACACTGGTGCAGCATGCTGCCGTTCTGGAAGCCGCCGTCATTGGCGTGCCCGATGCCGAAGGTCTGACCAAGACCAAGGCATTTGTGGTTCTGAAGACCGGCGCAAAGGCCAGTGCCGACGAACTCAAGGCTTTCGTCAAGGGCAAGCTCGCCCCCTACAAGTATCCGCGTCAGATTGAGTTTGTGACTGACCTTCCCAAAACCGCCACCGGCAAAATTCAGCGCTTCAAGCTACGCGAGTCGGAGACCGCCGGTCGATGACTGAGGCGGCTGAGTTCGTCGAAATCGATTGGAGCGGGCGCGCAGTCACTATTGAATACCAGTGGGTCGGAACGCACCGTACTGGCGCGCCTCTGGTGGTCTTTTTGCATGAGGGTTTGGGCTCGCTCTCCATGTGGCGCGACTTTCCTCAGCAATTCTGCGATGCAGCCCAGTGCCGCGGTCTGGTGTATTCGCGCCCCGGCTACGGGCAGTCCACACCGCGCGCCGAAGACGAAGTTTGGGGCGTCGACTACATGCACCGACAGGCCTATGAGGTGCTACCTGCCTTGCTGCGCATTCTCAATGTGGATGCCTCAGCCCAGCCCCTGTGGTTGCTGGGGCATAGCGATGGCGCCTCGATTGCTCTGCTTTACGCAGCGCGGCACAGTGCCGAACTCGCCGGACTGATGGTGCTTGCCCCGCACACCTTTGTCGAAGAGATTTCTGTTACCAGCATTGCCGCCGCACGCAGCGCCTACCTGAATACCGATTTGCCCAAGCGTCTGGGCCGCTACCACGCCAACCCGGACTCGGCCTTTTGGGGCTGGAACCGCATCTGGCTGGATGCTGAATTTCGCCGCTGGTCCATCCAGCCGGAAGTCGCAACCATCCGTTGCCCTGTGCTTGCGGTGCAAGGGCTGGACGACGAATACGGAACATTGGAGCAAGTCCAC
>CAJBMJ010000201.1 GCA_903954045.1 uncultured beta proteobacterium
CGCCCTCTGCGCCAAGCACCAACGCCACCGGGCCTTTCAGGTCGGCTTGGTAAAGACTCTGTGACGCCTGATCACTGGTACCAATGATCCAGATACTGCGTTCCTTGAGTTCGTTCAAGGTGCGCGCCAGGTTGGTCACCATGAAATAGGGCACCGTCTCCGCCGCCCCGCTGGCCACCTTGGCCACCGTGGCGTTGATGCCTGCCGCGTGGTCTTTGGGCGCGATCACGCAATGCGCCCCTGCGCCGTCGGCAACCCGAAGGCAGGCGCCCAGGTTGTGGGGGTCCGTGACTCCGTCGAGTACCAGAATCAGCGGATGGGTGCGCTCAGCAGACGGCAATGCTGCATTGGCCGCTTCGAGGTTTTCCAGCAATTCGTCCAGGGAGTGAACCTGCTTGATTTCCTGCACCCTGGCGGCAACCCCTTGGTGACCGTGGCTGCCAGCCAACTTGGCCAAGCGCACGCCGTCGGCCTCAATCAGCCGCACGCCGCTCTCATTGACCTTTTCGACAAACTGCCGCATACGCGCATCGCGCCTACCGGGGTCGAAATACACCTCCACAATGGACTGCGGCGCGGTTTTGAGGCGCACGCCTACTGCATGGAAGCCGAAAAGTACTTTGGGAGATGACATAGGGTGATTATCGGGTCTGTCAGAATCCCCGCATGAATTCCGCTGAACTCGAATCGAGCCTTGCATTCCTGCGTGAGGCCGAGCGCCTGAAAAGTACCTTGCGCAGCACCCACACTTCCACTGGTCGCACTGAGAGTACGGCGGAGCACTCCTGGCGATTGGGCCTGATGTCTATGGTGTTCCAGTCAGAATATCCGGATTTGGACATGGCCAAAGTATTGAAGTTGTGCATCATCCATGACCTGGGAGAGGCCTTGAACGGCGATATTCCTGCGGTATTGCAGCAGCAGTCGCACCCTAAGTCCGATCAGGAGCGCTCAGACCTCATGCAACTCATGAACGGATTGCCACAACCCGTTTTTGCAGAATTTCTAACTCTCTGGGAAGACTACGAGTTCGCCACTTCGCCCGAAGCCCGCCTCGTAAAGGGCATGGACAAGCTGGAAACCATCCTGCAACACAACCAGGGAGCCAATCCGCCGGATTTTGATTACGAATTCAATCTCCGATACGGTCAAAAATACATGGAAGCCCATCCGCTCTTGGGGCAAATACGGTCTCTTCTTGATGCAGATACCGAACAGCGGCGGCGGCTGTCCGCCAGCGCGGGCTAAACCAGACCTTCTGCAGTTTCATCAAGGGCAATACGACCAGCCTCGATGGTGATGCGCCGGTCACAACGCTGGGCAATGGCGCGGTCGTGCGTAACCAGAACCAGCGTGGTGCCCTGCTCCCGGTTCAGGTCAAACATTAGCTCCATGATTTTCTCGCCGGTGGCAAAGTCCAGGCTTCCGGTAGGCTCATCGGCCAGCAGCACCGCCGGATGCACCACAAAGGCCCTTGCCAGCGCCACACGTTGCTGCTCACCGCCAGAAAGCACTTTGGGATAGGAGTGCAAGCGCTGTGACAAGCCCACCCGCTCCAGCATTTCAGAGGCCAGCTTGCGGGCTTCCTTCCGGCCATCAAGTTCGAGCGGCAGCATCACGTTCTCCAGCGCGGTCAAATTGCCCAGCAATTGAAAACTCTGAAAAACAAACCCCACCTTGCGAGCCCGCATGGCGGCGCGTGCATCCTCATCCATGGCAAACAGGTCCTGCCCGGCCAGATGCACCGTGCCGGAGCTGGGCGTATCCAGGCCCGCAAGAATGGAAAGCAGCGTGCTTTTGCCAGAGCCAGATGCCCCGACAATAGCCACTGTTTCGCGCGCTTTCAGCGCAAAATCGATATCACGCAGGATTTCGAGCGTTCCGGTGGAATCGGTCACCGCTTTGTAAACATGTTCAACCGAAATAATGGAATCAGACATGGGGCTTTCTTTGTTTCGACGTCACTGTATCTTGCTTGCATTTCTGCTGGCAGGATCAGGGCTTTCCTGGGCACAGCCCCAGAACAATTCTGGCACCATAGCCACGGTGCTGGTCGTCGGTGACTCGCTCAGTGCAGAGTATGGCCTCAAACGGGGAAGCGGCTGGGTGGCGCTCATGGAACAGCGCATGGCGCAGGAAAAAATCAAGGCCCTGGTCGTCAATGCCAGCATCAGCGGCGACACCACCTCTGGCGGACGTTCCCGGCTGCCAGGGCTCCTCAAACAGCATCGCCCTAACGTGGTGGTGATTGAACTGGGAGGCAACGATGCATTGCGGGGGCTTCCACTGGACATGACGCGGGACAACTTGCAAGCCATGGCAGTCGCGGCCCAGGCCAGCGGCGCAAAAGTACTTCTGGTGGGTATGCAGGTACCCCCCAACTACGGGCAGGATTACGCCAACAAGTTCGCTGGGACCTTTGCTACCGTAGCCCAAGCGACCCAGTCCGCATTGGTGCCATTTTTGCTAAAAGGCGTTGCGGATGTGCCTAATGCAGCGAACCTGTTTCAGGCCGACCGTATACATCCGGCTGAGGTGGCCCACCCCACCATGCTGAACAACGTTTGGCCGTCCCTAAAGAAACTATTGAAATGAGCCTGACCTTACTGAGCGCCGCAGAGGCCATCACCCGGCTGCATGAGTTTGACACCATCATCGATGCCCGCACCGAAGCTGAGTTTGAAGAGGACCACCTGCCCCACGCGGTGAATTGGCCCACGCTTGATAACGCACAGCGCATTGAAATAGGCACCCTGTACAAACAGGTCAACCAGTTTGAGGCCAAGAAACGTGGCGCGGCCATGGCCGCGCGCAACATAGCAAGCCACATTGAGCGCCATGTCATAGACCTGCCCAAGGACTGGAAGCCCCTTACTTACTGCTGGCGTGGCGGCAAACGCAGTGGTTCGCTGTCCCTGATACTGGATCAGATCGGTTTTCGGGTGACCCTGGTGCAAGGGGGCTACAAGGCCTTCAGGGCCGCCATGCTCTTGGATTTTCCTGCCAAAGTGGCGCCGCTGAAACTTCAGGTCGTTTGCGGCACTACCGGCTCAGGCAAAACCCGGCTGTTGAACGCGCTGCAACAAGCCGGAGCGCAAGTGCTGGATCTTGAAGCCCTGGCCAACCACAGAAGCTCTGTTTTGGGAGCCATCCCAGGTCTTCCGCAGCCCAGCCAAAAGCACTTTGACACCCTGGTATGGCAGGCACTGAGCCAGTTTGACCCGACTCGACCGGTATTTGTGGAAAGTGAAAGCAAGAAGGTCGGAAACGTGGCCATCCCTACCGTTCTGGTCGAACACATGCGTACCAGTCCCTGCCTGAACCTCACTTTGCCCCTGCCCGAGCGAGTGGATCTGCTGATGGAGGACTACGATTTTTTTGTTCAGAATCCCGGTTACTTCTGCGAGCGACTGGACATTCTGACCGTCCAACGCGGCAAAGCGCTGGTGACCCAATGGAAAGAAAAGGTGATGGCAGGAGATGTGAAAGCGGTAGTACGACAGCTTTTGCTGGAACACTATGACCCGGTCTACGTTCAGTCCATGGAACGCAACTTTACGCAGTTCCCGCAGGCGCCCGTGCTTTCGCCAGCTGACCACAGCATCGCGGCCATGGAGGCACTTGCAAAAACGCTGATTTAGTCGGCGCTGGTGTTTGCCGGCGCAACCGTCTCAGAAGCCACGGCCTCTGCAGCATCATTGGGATTGGTGTCATCGCCATCGCCGGTCTTGCGCTCGGCTTTGCTTTTGAGCTTCTCTTCTTTTTTCTTTTTCTTGGCCAGTTCTTTCTGGCGTTTTTCGTATCCGTAATTGGGTGTTGCCAATGTGTACTTTCAGTAGTTCATGGGACTGTAACATCTTGCGGCCATTGCACTGATCCACGGTAGGCATGCCAACTTGCATGCCCCAGCAAAGGTCCGGCCACGAGAAGCCCTACACCAAGGGGAAGGGCAAGCGACACGGCAACAATGACGACAATCACAGCCCCCCAAAAAATCATGACGGGCGTGTTGTGAAAAACAACCTCCAGGCTGGTGATCGCGGCAGAAATAGCATCGGTATCACGGTCCAGGATCATGGGAATGGACACCACAGCAATCGAATAAACCAGGGCTGCAAACCCGCCACCTACCACCACATAGGCCGCAACAAATTCCCAATTCTGCGGATTGAAAACGGCCTCCATAACTCCAGTGGTGGATGGCATGCCCGTATTGAAAAACACGGCAAACACTACCAGCGAAGCCCGCCCCCAAAGCAACTCCAGCACAATCAGAACCAGAACCAGCATGCCCATGCTGCGCACATGGCTCCTCCAGCAGGTCAGGGATGCAACAAAGGAGGGTTTTGTCCCGTCTTCGCGCTGCCTGCTCACGTCATACAAACCCATGGCAAAAAATGGCCCCACCAGCAAGCAGCCCGATGCGATGGTCATGGTGTATTCAGGCTTGGCTCGAAACACCACCCCCAGCACAAAGGCCATCAACCAGAATGCAACTCCATAGAAGCCGCTGATGCCCAATTCGGACTTCATATCACGCCAGCCCAGGCCTAACCAGCGTAAGGGGGCCCCCATGGATAGCTCCGTGATTTTCTTGCGCGGTGCCTCGGAGGGCGGTGGTATGTAGGGTGGGGGAACTTGGTCCGGAGGCATACTTGTCATCCCTCTAGACTAGCGACTCCGGGCGAACTTGCCTACTCTGGAAAACTCTTAGCCCGGATTGACGGAGCCCGGGCGAAAAACGATCAGCGCAAAACGCACAATGCCTGTTGCACATCCGCCTGAAGGTCTTGCAGAGCTTCCAGACCCACTGAGAAACGCACTACCGTACCGGATTTCAGGTGCTTAGGCCAGGCTTTGCGCATGGTTTCCAGCTCGTAGGGAACTACCAGGCTGATGGGGCCGCCCCAGCTGTAGCCCAGTCGAAACAGCTTCAATGCATCACAAAATGCATCGGTTTGGGCCTGGGAAAAACGCGCATCCAGAACCACACTGAACAATCCCGCCGCACCACGATCCTGTCCATCTTGTTGGCACAAGGACTTCCAATGCACATGACCAGGCGAATTTTCAAGGGCCGGGTGCAAAACCTGAACAAATTCGGGTTGCGCCTGCGCCCAACTCGCCAGAGCGCGAGTGGTCCTGTCATGCGCCTGGTAGCGCAGGAAAATACTGGGCAGTGACCGCAAGATCATCTCCACATCGTTCATCCCCACCCCCATGCCAAATCGCATGTGGGTGAGTTTGAGTTTGAGATGCAGAGAAGCGTCTCGGGTGATAACGCTGCCCATAAGCACATCGCCACCGCCGCTGGGGTATTTGGTTAGGGCATGGGCAGAAATATCGACGCCCAAAGCGGGGGCACTTCCGGGTGTCAGATCGAAGGGAGGAAAAGCCAGTCCGGCTCCCCAAGTGTTATCCAATGCTGTCAGAACCTTGCGACGCTGGCAAATACGCACCATTTCCACCAAATCGGGAAACTCCAGAGTGACCGAGCCAGCTGCTTCCAGCCACACCAGTTTGGTTCGGCTGGAAATCTGCGCTTCGAGGTCTTCCGGATCCATCGGGTCGTAATACTGGTGGGTAATGCCCCAATTTTTAAGCTCGCCCTCGGCAATGGCTTTGTTGGGGCCATAGGCATTGTCGGGAATAAGCACCTCGTCGCCACTCTTGAGCAGCGACAGGGCCACCAGGCCCAAAGCCGCCAGTCCGCTGGGGACCAGCAGGCATTGTTGGCCGCCTTCCAGAGCACACAGGCGCTCTTCAAGCGTGTAGGACGTGGGGGTTCCATGGAGCCCATAGGTATAGGCCGTCTTGTCCTTCCACTCCCGACTGCGCATGGCCGCAACGTCAGGGAAAAACACGGTGGATCCCTTGAAAACTCCGGGTTGTGGTGACCCGAACCCTTCTGGTGGTTCGTAAGGGTGGTGAATCAGCGCCGAATCTGGATGTGCCATCTTGGATGCCATAGCCCCGCGCTTAAACGCTCCACTTCTGAATCAGTTGTTGGGGCCCCAAAGCGTCGTAACTTTCAAACGGCTGGTGAATCCAGGGATTGGTGGGCAAAAATTCGACAGAGTAGTCTGGTGAAAAAGTGGACAGTGCCTTGGTCCAAATCACGGCACTGCGCAATTCTGTGATGGGTGCATAGTTGTTTTTGAGCTGGTGCATGACGGCCTTGAGGGTGTGGCCCGAGTCCGCCAGGTCGTCCACCAGCAGGACGCGCCCAGCAATTTCACCTTTGGGTGTGGTGATGTAGCGTGCAATATCCAAATTTCCCTGCACAGTTCCGGCTTCGGAGCGATAGGAACTGGTCGACATGATCGCCAGGGGTTTATTAAAAATTCGGGACAGAATGTCTCCGGGGCGCATGCCACCCCGCGCGAGACACAGAATGGTGTCGAACTCCCAACCGGACTGAAAAATCTTGATCGCCAGTTTTTCGATCAGGTTGTGGTACTCGTCATAGCTCACATACAGATGCTTGCCGTCTTCTGTCAACATGGGAATGCTCCTAGTTTTGTAGCTGCTTACGTAATATCAACGGGCGCTAGAGGCCATTTCGACTAAAGTTCTCAATCCGCCAGATACGGGTGCCGCATCATGATGGTGTGATCACGGTCGGGGCTGGTAGACACCATGTGGATGGGAACGCCAGTCACTTGTTCGATGCGCTGCAAGTAAAGTCTGGCGTTTACCGGCAGTTTGTCGTACTGGGTAACGCCTACGGTACTGTCGCTCCAGCCCTCGATGACTTCGTAAATTGGCTTGCACCGCTCAATGTCATCGGCACCCATGGGAAGAATGTCGATCGTCTGCCCGTCCATTTCATAGCCGGTACACAACATCAATTCCTTGAGTCCATCCAGAACATCGAGTTTGGTTATGCAGAGGCCAGAGAGTCCATTGACTTGGGCCGAGCGTTTGAGCAAGGCTGCATCAAACCAGCCACAGCGACGCGAACGCCCGGTAGTAACCCCTTTTTCTGCCCCCACTGTGCTCATGTGGTAGCCCGGTGTGCCGGGCTTCTCCCAATCCAGCTCGGTGGGGAAAGGGCCGCCGCCCACGCGGGTGCAGTAGGCCTTGGTAATGCCCAGGATGTAATGCAGCATGCCGGGACCAACACCCGCGCCTGCAGAGGCATTGCCCGCCACGCAGTTGCTCGATGTGACGTAAGGGTAGGTTCCATGGTCCACATCCAGCAGGGTGCCCTGAGCGCCCTCAAACAGCAGATTGGCGCCCTTGCCATGGGCCTCATTCAACTCGCGCGAGACATCCGCCATCATGGGCTTGAGCAGCTCAGCGTGCTGCATGGCCTGGGCATAAACGGCGTCAAACTGGACGCGCCCGTTGTGCATAAACGGCTTGAGCTGGTCGCCAAACTCAAAGGTCTCGGAGCCCAGGAACGTCGCCAGGACATGGTTGTGCAAGTTCAGCAATTCACGCAATTTGGCGGCAAAACGCTCAGGATGCTTCAGGTCTTGCACCCGCAATGCGCGACGCGCGATCTTGTCCTCATAGGCTGGTCCGATGCCACGCCCGGTGGTTCCGATTTTGGCAGTGCCGCCTTTTTCACGGGCGACTTCACGGGCCAAGTCCAGAGCCACATGAAACGGCAGGATCAATGGGCAGGCCTCGCTGATGCGAAGACGCGAACGCACTTCCACACCCGCCTTTTCCAGACCTTCGATCTCTTCAAAAAGCTTGGCAGCCGACAACACAACACCATTGCCGATGTAGCACTTGACCCCGGGACGCATGATGCCGCTGGGAATGAGGTGGAGGGCCGTTTTGACGCCATTGATCACCAGCGTGTGTCCCGCATTGTGTCCGCCTTGAAAGCGCACCACGCCCTGGGCACTTTCGGTCAGCCAATCGACCAGCTTGCCTTTGCCCTCGTCGCCCCACTGGGTGCCAACGACTACTACATTTCGACCTTTGGTTGTATTCATTTCGCTACCAATTCAATTGATTTCACCACCCAATGACCGGCAACCTGAATCAGTTCACGGTCATACAGAAACTCATCGACCTCGCTTGCGTGGCCTGGCAAAACACAAACCACGGTTTCACCCTTTGCGCGCAACCGGGCAATGCTCGACCGCAAATCTGCCGCCTCGCTCCAGGGCGCGCGAATGGCCGCACGCAAGGGGCGCATGGTTGCCACGGACGACAGCGCCTTGATGTCCAGGCTGAATCCCACCGCCGGACGTTTGCGTCCAAATACCGAACCTACTTCGTCGTAGCGACCACCCCGCGCAAGAGCATCGCTGGCGCCAGGAACATATATGGAAAACTGGGCACCGCTGTAATAGGCGTAACCACGCAGGTCGGCCAGATCGAAAGACACCGTGGTGTCGGCCATATGTCCGGCTATCCAACTGAGGTGGGCCAACGCCTCCGATATGCCGGGCAGGGATGGCAACACCCTGGCTGCTTCTTCCAGTACAGAAACATCACCAAACAATTGGGGCAAGAGTTGCAATGCCTGGGCTATGGGCGCTGGGCTTGCGTGGGTAATGCTGCGAATCTCACTCTGGTCTTTGGAAGCAAGCGCTGCATGCAGCAAACCACGGGAGGGCGCATCCAATTGGGCCTGAGAAACCAGCGCCTGAACTATGCGTGCATCCGCCATGTCCACACGTATGTCCTGGACCTGTGCAGCCTGCATGGCGTCCAGCGCCAAAGTCAGAATTTCCAGATCAGCTTCTAGCCCCTTGTGGCCGTAAATTTCAGCGCCAAACTGCAATGGTTCACGCGTGGCATGGGGTGCACTGGGCCGGGTATGCAACACGGGGCCGCAATAGCACAAGCGGGTAACGCCCGGGCGATTGAGCAGATGGGCGTCAATGCGGGCCACCTGAGGGGTGCTGTCAGCGCGCAGCCCCAGCATCCGGCCCGACAATTGATCGACCAACTTGAAAGTTTGCAAATCCAGAGCCTCGCCAGAGCCTGTCAGCAGGGACTCAAGATGCTCCAGCAAAGGGGGCATGACCAACTCATAGCCATAGCAGCGCGCCATGTCCAGCAGGTCTCTACGTATTTCTTCGATGTGCCTTGCCTCGAAAGGCAGCACATCGGCAATGTGATCCGGCAGGACCCAAGCGGACATGAAAGTAGGGGAGTCGTTAAAACCGCGATTTTACCGGGCTTGTTCGCTGGTTTTCAGGGTGCGAGCCACCAAATGAGCAACAAGCCCATCGAAATACACAAGCCCGCAAAAAAACGAATTTGACCATCCTTCAATTGAAGCAGTTGCACAAACATATGCCTCCACCCAGAGGGGGATGCAAATGGGTACAGGCCCTCAATCACCAGTACGAGGGCCAGTGCCAGCCAAAAGGTATCCGCATCCACTGTCAACCCCAGCCGCTATTTCTTGGCAGCTGCACCGCCAGAGATGCCAGAGCCTCCGCTGCGAAATACCTTGAAAAACTCGGACGATGCTGGATCCAGCACCATCACGTCACTCTTGTTGGCAAAGCTGGCCTTGTAGGCCTCCAGACTGCGATAGAACTGGGCAAACTGTGGGTCCTTGCCAAAGGCCTCCGCGTAAATTCTGGCAGCCTCTGCGTCGCCTTCACCCTTGATCTTCTGGGCATCTCGGTAAGCATTGGCAATAGTCACCTCGCGCTGACGATCGGCATCGGCGCGGATTTTTTCACCTTCAGCACCACCCGTTGAGCGCAGCTCATTGGCCACACGCTTGCGTTCGGCCTCCATACGCCTGTAAACCGATTCAGTGATTGCCTCCACATAATCCACGCGGGTAATTCGAACGTCCACAACATCGACCCCCCAGGGCTTGGCTCCACGAACCTTGTCCAAGACCTCTCTCTTCACATCCTCCATCAGCGCCTCGCGCTTGAGGGACAAAAGTTCTTTCACGGTTCGTTTATTGATTTCTTCCTGAAAGGCATTGCGCACAACACGGTTGAGCTGGCTGGCACCTGCACCCTCATTCAATCCAACGTTACGAATGTATTCAGAAGGCTCAGTGATGCGCCAACGCACATACCAGTCAATCACCACCCGCTGCTTCTCTGCGGTCAGCATCGGTTCGGCATCAGTGCTATCGAGTGTCAGCAAACGCTTGTCGATATAGGAAACATTTTGAAAAGGCGGGGGAAGTTTGATGTTCAGACCAGGCTCGGTAATTACTTCCTTGATTTGACCCAAGGCGTACACCACGCCAAACTGGCGTTGGTCCACCACAAACAAGGTGGAGCTTGCCAGTGCAATCAACACCAACAACGACGAAACAATCAATCCAATGCGGTTCATCTGGCACTCCTAGCGTGAATCGCGTTCACGGGTGCGGGCAGCATCACGGCTGCGCGCGTCGTTATTCAAAAGCGGGCTTGGTGGCACTGCCGGAGCGTTGGTTCCTGCGGAACCAGAAGCATTCACGGGATCTGCAGCGCCAGACTGCCCATAAGTCCCCTGCAAAAGTTTTTCAAGCGGCAGATACAGCAGACTCGAACCCTGCCTTGACTCCACAAGCACTTTGGTCACATTGCCGTAAATCTGCTGCATGCTGTCGAGATACATCCGGTCACGGGTGACTTGGGGTGCTTTCTGGTACTCAGCGTAAACGGAGCGGAAGCGCTGAGAATCACCCTGGGCCTGCGCAACGACGCGGGCCTTGTAGGCATCTGCCTCCTCCTTCAACCGGGAAGCGGAGCCCACCGCCCTGGGGATCACGTCATTGGCATAAGCCTGTGCTTCATTCTTCGCCCGTTCTCTTTCCTGGCCAGCCTTCAGAACATCGTCAAAAGAGGCTTGCACCTGCTCGGGCGGACGCACACCACCCTGCTGCAAGTTGATGGCGACTACCTCAACGCCAACCTTGTAGCGGTCGAGTATGTTCTGCATCAGCTCACGCACACGCGGGGCAATCTGATCCCGCTCTTCTGACAAAGCGGCATCCATTTTCATTTTCCCGAGCACTTCACGCACGGAGGTTTCCGCTGCCTGCACTACGGCATCTGACGGGTTTTTGCTCTCAAACAGGAAAGCTCGCGCATCACTAAGTCGGTATTGGACAGCGAACTTGATGTCGAGAATATTCTCGTCTTCGGTCAACATGGCCGATTCTTTCAGCCCGGTTGCCTTCAACACCGTATCGCGGCCCACGTCCACAGATCGGATCTGCGTTACAAAAACCAGTTCATGGCGCTGGATTGGGTAGGGCAAACGCCAGTTGAAGCCCGCGTAGACCGTCGTCTTGTATTTGCCAAACTGGGTAATAACGGCTTGCTGACCCTCCTGGACGATAAAAAAGCCAGTACCAAGCCAAATCAGAGTCACGACTCCAAGAATCAGACCCAGGCCTACACCTGCACTTTTCATGTCAGGTTGAAATCCCCCTGGACTACCACCCGAGCCGCTTCCTCCACGAGGAGGTTGACGCCCGCCCCCCAGGAGTCCTCCGAGTTTGCGGTTGAAATCACGCCAGAGCTCATCCAAATCCGGCGGGCCTGAATTACCCCCCTTCGGGCGCCCTTTGGGTTGATTGACTTCTGGCTGAGGCCTGAAGGGTTCTTTGTCTTCCGGCGGGCTGTCGGGAGGTGAAGAATCACCCGGCTTGTCGTCACCCCTGCCCCACCGCGGATCATTCAAATTGAACACGGCACGGATTCGCGCTGGCCACATAGCAAGCCTGCCTTCAATCGTCGGGAATTTCATTTCTTATCTCTCAATGTTCTCATCATGGATTGTGCCTAATCATTCAGCAGCCCCATCCGGTTCAGGGGCATCCGACTGGCCTCTGGGTCCAACACTGCTCAACTGAACCATTTCGGAAAGTCGCTGCCGCAGAGCTGGCAGGCCTGACATATCCCGCGCGGACACAAAAATTCTGGGAGTTTGAACGCCGTCTATCTCGAACTCGTCCTCAAGTCTAACGGGGCGCCGTTCAGGCTCCAGAGCGTCAGTTTTATTGAATATCAGCAGCTGAGGGATTTCCGATGCCCCGATTTCCTTCAGTACCAATTGGACCTGGGCAATCTGCTCTGTGAAATCCGGGTTTGAAGCATCCACTACGTGCAACAGCAAGTCTGCATCAATCGCTTCCTGCAAGGTCGCCTGAAAGGCATCAATCAGCCCATGGGGCAAGTCCCGGATGAACCCCACGGTATCGGAGAGTGAGACCGAGCGCCCTGCTTCGCCGAGATACAACTGACGGGTCGTGGTGTCCAGGGTTGCGAACAATTGATCGGCCGCGTAGGCTCTGGCTTTGACCAATGCATTGAAAAGCGTAGATTTCCCTGCATTGGTGTAACCAATGAGCGATATGTTGAATGCATCCCTGCGGTCCCTTTGCCGCCTTTGGGTCTGCCGCTGACGCTTGACTTTGGTGAGCCGGTCCTTGGTGCGCTTGATGCTCTCGCTGATCATGCGACGATCCAACTCAATCTGCTTCTCACCCGGACCTCCACGCACGCCCGCGCCACCTGTTTGTCGCTCCAAGTGCGACCAGCGTCGAACCAGCCGGGTACTGAGGTATTGGAGCCTAGCCAACTCCACCTGCAACTTGCCTTCATGGCTACGCGCTCTTTGAGCG
>CAJBMJ010000202.1 GCA_903954045.1 uncultured beta proteobacterium
AAGGTCCTCGGACGAGTAGCCAGCGAAGTTGCTCTCCGTTTGCGCGGCAAACACAAGGCCATTTACACGCCTCACGTCGATACCGGTGACTTCATCGTCATCATCAATGCAGCCCAGCTGCGCGTCACAGGTGCCAAGCCCCTGGACAAGGTGTATTACCGCCACTCCGGATACCCAGGCGGCATTACTGCCACCAACTTCCGTGACATGCAGTCCAAGCATCCTGGCCGCGCTTTGGAAAAAGCCGTCAAGGGCATGCTGCCCAAGGGTCCTTTGGGCTACGCCATGATCAAGAAGCTCAAGGTTTATGGTGGTGCCGAACATCCCCATACCGCCCAGCAGCCCAAGGTTCTGGACATCCCCGGTATTTCTGCCAACGCAGTCAAGAGAGAGGCCGCCAAATGATCGGTGAATGGAACAATGGCACCGGCCGTCGCAAATCCAGCGTCGCCCGCGTGTTTCTGAAAAAAGGCTCCGGCCAAATTGTGGTTAACGGAAAGCCCATCGAAAATTTCTTCGGTCGCGCTACCTCCATCATGATCTGCAAGCAACCTCTGCTGTTGACCAACCACGCCGAAACCTTTGACGTGATGGTGAATGTCGCTGGTGGCGGTGAGTCTGGTCAAGCGGGTGCAACCCGCCACGGCATTACCCGTGCTCTGATCGACTACGACGCAACCCTCAAGCCCATGTTGAGCCAGGCTGGCTTCGTTACGCGTGATGCGCGTGAAGTCGAGCGTAAGAAGGTCGGCTTCCACGGCGCTCGCCGTCGCAAGCAGTTCTCCAAGCGTTAATCGCTGCAACTTTGTTGCACAGCAACGGTCACCAGGGTGCAAGCTTTGGTGGCCTTTGTTTTTTCTGGCTGATAGACTTCGCCCTCCATGAGATTTCGCCTGCTTCGACGCCGCCTCACCGTCAGCGCTCCGCGCATGGCGGTACGCAGCGCTTTACCCTGGCCGTTCCGTTGGGCTGTGCTGGCGATCGTTTTGGGATTTTGCGCGGCGATTGGACTTTGGGCTTTCGAGTTTGGCAAAGACATTGCTGGTCTTGAAAAAGACTCCAAAGAGGAAATAGCCCGTATTCGCGCCGATGTCATTCGCTTGAAAAGCGAATTGGACAAGGTCAAGGAGGAGCGTGACAAAGCCCAGTCGATTGCCAACACTGCCGATACGCTTGTCACGGCGGAAAGGGCGAGTCATGAACGTTTGGTTCTCCAAGCCAAGCAGCTGGAAGCCGACAACCGTGCCTTGCGCGATGATCTGGGGTTTTTTGAAAAGCTGATCCCTGCCGCTGGCGGAAGCGGTGTGGCCATTCGTGGTCTTCAGGCAGAGATTCAGAACGGGGCTGTGCTGAAGTGGCAGGTTCTGGTTATCCAGGCCAACAAGAATGTGCCTGAATTCAGTGGCACTCTTGAGTTGGTCTTTACTGGCACTCAGGGCGGTAAACCCTGGAGCGCCAGTGCACCTTCTGGCCCGCTCGCAGTCCAGATCAAGCAATATGGTCGTTTGGAAGGTGTGTTTGAGTTACCACCGCAGGTCGCGGTGAAGGGCGTTTCCGCCAAGTTGACGGAGGGTGGCACAGTGCGGTCCACCCAGTCGATCAAAATTTAGACGTATGTGAAGGGTTTCCATGTTCAACAAAAAAAAGCAGCCACC
>CAJBMJ010000203.1 GCA_903954045.1 uncultured beta proteobacterium
CGGAACTGGCATTCGAGCCTGTAGGGGTGCTGCCGCTGTCCTGGCTGTGGAACACCAGCCATCTGGTGCGCAACGCGCCTTTGCCCTTGGCCGATGGGGGCATGGTGCTGCCGGTGCATTTTGAGCTCGGCATCAAATATCCCATGGCCCTGCGCTTCGACGCACAAGGCGCTTATCTCGGAATGGTGCGCATATCGGCTCGGCCCTATTTGCTGCAGCCGACTTTGCTGGTGCAGTCTCCGGCACAGTGGCTGGCGCTGATGCGCGATGGACGTCCTCAGGGCAAGGTCGGTGTAGCGCGAACGGTTGACGGAGGTGCCCATTGGACCGACTTGCCAGATCTGGCGCTCGACAACCCGGACGCCTCTGTCGGGGGGCTGTCGCTGGCTCCCGGGCAGATGGTGCTGGCGCACAACCCGTCCAACCGGTCCCGCGGGCAGTTGGACCTGAGCTTCAGTGCGGATGGCGGGCATTGGACCCGCCTGCATACGCTGGAACGCGGTAAAGACGAGGACGAGTTCTCGTACCCCGCGCTGGTGTGGAGCGATGGCAGTCTGTGGGTGAGTTACACCGTGGACCGCCAGAGCCTGGCCTGGCAAAGGTTGGCTCCTGGCAAGGCAGGCACGCCATGAACTGGTTTTTCCAGGCATTTCAGGCCGATGCGCCACTGTTGCCATCACTGGCGTGGGCGCAGCTCTGGTTGCCGCTGGGCTGGAGCGTTGTGCTGGCCTGGCTGGCAGCGAACGCAGTCGCCTTTGGATCTGGCGGGCGCTCAGTGCAAATGGGCGCTGCACTGGCAGCCATGGTCTGGACCTGGATTCCCGGACCCAATGGGCCTGCCTTTTGGCTGGGGCTGGCTTTTCAGGCGCCGAGTCTGATGCTGGTGCTTTTGTGCGCCAGCGCGCTTTTGCTTCGCTGGGCGAATCCACGCGCTGAGCCAGCCCAGTTACCGGGTTGGCCGCTCGCTTGGGCTGGAGCCTTGCTCGGCTGGATTTTGTTGCTGGACACCTTTGCACTCTTTCCGGTGTCTGTGTACGCCCTGGGCAACGGCCCTGGCGTGCCTTTCCTGGTGCTGCTCTTGGTCGGTCTGCCCTGGCTTATGCGGGGACAGCGGTCGGGGCTGTCGGGTGCCACATGGCTAACGGCTCTGGTGATAGGCCTTTTTGTAGTCACCCGGCTTCCACGCGGCAACGTGTGGGACGCCTTGCTCGACCCCTGCCTATGGATAGGCTTGCAGGTGATTTGCCTGCGCCATTGGGTTCGAAGCAAACGGCCGAAATCCGCCTAGTCGGTGGAGGTCAGGCTGTAGTTGGGGCCTTCGAGTGCCGCCTTCCAGCAAGCCTGCAAATCTCGTTCAACAGCGGCCACCACTTCTTTATCAAGTTTCCCTTCGGCAGCGTTGAGATTGAGAATGTCCATGATCTCCTGGGGTGGCAAGGGCTCTCGGTAGGGGCGACGTTGTGCCAATGCCTGGAATACATCGGCGACCGCCACGATGCGGGCTTCGAGAGAAATGGACTTTTCCCCCAGATGGTAGGGATAGCCCGAGCCGTCCACCCGTTCGTGGTGCTGTGCCGCCCAGCGGGCAATTTCTTCGAGTCCATGCACATTCTTGAGCACGTTGAAGGTGTCAAAGCTGTGGCGTTGTACCTGGGAGTACTCCTCGGCTGTGAGCCGTGCGGGCTTGTCCAGGTAGTCGTCGGGTACTCGCAGCTTGCCCAGGTCATGCAGCAAACCTGCCAACTCGAGCATTTCACAACTGCGCTCGGGTAAGTTGAACTTCTCTCCGAGATGGCGGGCCAGATTGGCGACTCCGTCAGAGTGCTCACGGGTAAATGCGCTTTTGGCATCGACGATGGTGGAAAAAATCTGCACCAGGGAGCGCAGTTCTTCAAATTCAACATCCCGTGTGGTTTCGTGGGAAACCCAGGTGGCGGTGTAGCTGTTGACGTGCTCACTCTCCAGGCAAAACCAGAAGGCCTCAGACACCGATATCTGCAGGAAGGCATCGACGAGCTCTTCGGCAAACCAGTCGCCACGGCGCTCCAGTATGGTCTGGCGTGTGGCGTTGCGCCCCAGCAGAATGTTGGATTGGTCTTTCAGGGCGCCCAGCGTCAGGATGTCAACGCGGTCTACCAAGTAAATGCAGTTGGCCGCCAGTTTGACTTCCATGGGCAAGTCCAGATCTTTCAGCTCGGACCAGTGGGTATGGTGGTAGCGCACCGGCTGTGCCAGTCGCTCCAGTGGAGGGCAGTTGGCCAGAAGCCGCGCTCCAATTTCGCAATGGTCTTTTTCGTCTTCCCACTGGAGCTGGGCCAGTCGGGAGTGAATGATGGTCTTTGAGACACCGCAATCGTGCGGCATGCCCGCCACAAACAGGTCGTCCAGGCGCTTGCCCTCCCAGCCCAAAAAACGACCGCATTCCGCTGCCATGTAGGCCACCCGCTTGCCGTGGTGAATGTGGGTAACTCCTACCAGATCCAGTGCATCGGAGAGCGAATAAATGGCCTGATGCAGATTGATCCGGTAGGTGGACATGGGCGCTTTCCGTTCAGGTTTTAACCAGTTTTTCGATCAGTGCCCGTCCGCCAGGGCTGGCCATCATGACCAGGGTGGCCCCAGGTTTGATGGGATGTGTGTCTTCCGGATTAAACAACCATCTGCCGTTCTCATGTATGGCCATCAACAAATAATCCCGCGACTTCGGAATGAGATCCCCAAGTGGCTTGCTCACAAAGCCGGCGGGCACCAGCACTTCTTCCACCCGAAGTCCTTCGTCGCTGTGCAGCATCTTGTCCATGAAGTTGACCACATGGGGACGCACCATCGCCGAGGCAATGCGCATGCCGCCGGTGAAATCGGGCGACACGATTTCATCGGCACCGGCCCGCTTGGCTTTTTTGGCGTTGCGCACATCGTGCAATCGCACCACCACCCGCACTTTGCGGGCGATCAACTTCACCGACATGGCCACCATGAGGTTGTGACTGTCATCGCCGGTCACTGCAAAAACGCCTGCTGCCTTGACAAGGCCTGCCCGGTTCAATGCGTCATCGTCGGCTGCATCGTCGTGGAGATACATGGTTTCCGGATAGTGCTCCAGCCAGTTGTCCAGGGCTTCCCGGTTGGTTTCTATCACCACGAACTCCCGGTTGGTGCGCAGCAGTTCCTTGGCGACGTTGGAGCCGACCCGTCCGATTCCGCAAACAATGTAGTGACCATTCATGCGCGAGATGTCTTTTTCCATGCGTTTCCTTTTCAATCCTGCATTGAAATCTGCGTCAATCAACAGCGCAACCGCTGTCGAGAATAAATAACTGAGGGTGGCAATACCTACCACCGAGATAAATACGGTGAACAGTCGTCCCATGGGATGGCTGCTCAGATCCACAATTTCCCCAAAGCCGATGGTGGCTATGGTGATGAAAGTCATGTAGAAACTGTCGATCCAAGTGGCGTCTGGTCGGCCAATGGTGTGGTAGCCCAGCGTTCCAGTAGACACGATGAGCAACAACAGCGCCGAACCATACAGGAGTCCGGTGACGTGGCGGCTCCTTAGAGCTCTTTTCCAGATCAGTGATTTTTCTTTGGCCATGGTGCAGCCCGATTATGGGAGCGTCTTGACCAGCAGCCACTCGCGGCCGAACAACCATTGCTGGGGATACCAGAGGTTGTTCAGGGTTATTTCGCCTGATTTGTGGCGGCTGCGCACGTGCCAGCGCTGGGCTGCAATGCGGCAACCAGGAGCACAACTGGGGGTGGTGTCGGATGCTTCCTGCGGCAACCAAACGACAGCATCGAGCTCAGCAAGCAGGTAGTCCAGGCGCTCTGCGCTCGGCAGTTCGGGTTTGAAGGCCCCGGTCTTGCGGCCTTCGGCGTCATAGGGGGTGCGACGGGCATTCGGGAAAATGTAGTTGAAACGTTCAAACTGACCGGTAAAGCCGTTGGGAACGCCCAGATGCTTGCCTTGCAAATGCGGGGCTCCAGCTGCGCTGTACTGGGCCGTGTCAGCGGTCAGCGGCTGCACCATCAGTCCAAAACCAGCATAAACGGCCAGACAGGTGAGCAGGGTAGTCTGGCTCAGCCATTGTTTATAGATAAAACCCGCTACCGCGCCCGCCAAGCCTGCGGCAGCAGCTATCAAAACCATAGTAACTTCCAGGCTGGATGCGATGTTCATTTCACCCATGGTCCAGGCGATGCGACCCAACATGATCAGAATCGGGACGGCAATAGCCAAGCTGATCCAATGCCACGGGCGCGCGACCTTGTCCCACACCAAAGCCGCCACGATCGCCAGAGCGGGCATGGCCGGGATGACGTAGCGCGCCGAGCGCTGGCTGGGTATCGTGAATATGACCAGCCAAAGAACCAGCCAGGCCAGCAACACCATCAGCCAGGGGGGCATTTCCCGGTAAGTGGATACTTTGAAGGCTTGGCGCAAACCCAGCCACAACAAGCCCAGCACCGAGAAAAACAGCAGGCCTGCGTTTTCAGGGTAGGCCAACAGCTGGGTCCACATAGGGTAGGCGCCAAACAGCGCAGCATGCCAGTAGCCCTGCTGACCAGACATCTTTCCTGCGTTTTCTGCGACGACAAACTCTTGCCAGACGGCGGCGGGGTCGGGGTCCATGGCAAACCACAGTCCGAAAATGCCTACCGCCAAAGCGGTGCTCCAGGCCAGACCGAGCGTGGTGCGCAGCAAAACCTGCCAATTGCGCTGTGGTTCACTCAAGAGGATTGCGCACCACAGGCCCGCAGCGGCGGGGGCCGCCAGCGCAAACGACTTGTAAGCGCAGCCCAGGCCCATGCAAATGCCAAACAGGGTGTAGGCAGCAGGCCCCAGGTTCAGGGAAAGTGGTTTGCCTTGCCCCTTGCCTTCTGGCCCCAGGCGCCGCCAAAGCACCCACCATAAGGGCAAGGTCAGCCAGAAGGTTTCTGGAGCCGACGTCAGGTAGACCCGTCCATACCGGAAGGTAGAAAAAAACAGCAAATACAGGGCTGCAGCCAGGCAGGCTGTACGCAAGCTGCTACGAATTCGGTAGCTGAAGAAGGCCACCAGAGCTGCGGTCGCAAAGGTGTAGGCAATGCTGGGCAGGCGAAGGGCAAAAATTGACCACTGATGCCCCCACTGGCCCGCCACCATGGCCTGCCAAAACAGCAGTGGAGGCTTGGTGTTGCGGGTGTCCACGATTTCGGACTGCAGTGGTAGCCAATGTCCGCTTTCTGCCGTCATGCGGGCGATATGGATGTACACCATCTCATCGCCATTGGTGGGGGCATAAAAGCTGCCCAAACCCCACAAGTAAACCAATGCGCAGGCAAGTACCAGCGCGATCCAGGGCCAGGGAGGCATTGCTGTGGAGTGCGAGATGGGCATCGGTTTCACCGCCGGGCCGCCCCAAGGTGTGGACTTGGGGTTTTGCCAAACGCGCCCCCATGGGGGGCAGCGACCCGCGTAGCGGTGGAGCGTGGGGGCACCACTATTTGTGGCGCTTGAAAGTCCATCGGTCGTTGGCGAGGAAGTTGCTCACGCTGGCAGCGAGGATGGCGGTGATGTTGGCCAGCCGGTAATCCATGGAGCCTGACAGCAAAAGGGTCAGCACATACTGCAGGGCGCTGCCAAAGGCTGAGGCCGTTACGTACTGGCCAAACTCCACGCCGAGCAGACGCAGGCTCACTTTTCCACCTTGGGCTTCGTCGGCTTCCAGACTTTGCACCCGGTCCCGCCAGGTCCAAAGTCGATTCCAGGTGAAGTTGTTGATGGTGGCCAGGGTGATGGCCAGTGCCAGAGACAGGTAGGGTTTTTTGTAGGTGGATTCGATGGCGTTGAAAAGGTATTCATGCCCCAGGTACAGCACCACCAGATTGACCACCGTACCGCTGGCTCCCACGATGCCAAACTTCAGGTAACGGTAACGCTCGATCCAGGACAGGCCCCAGAGCACCAGGCGCTGCAGCGCATTGTGATCGCTCATGCTGCAGTTTCGCCGTTGCGACTTTGCAAAAAGGCCAGTGCCTGCTCCAGCACGGGATCGGGCGCAATGCGCTTGAGGCACTGGTTGTCACCATCGCAAAAAGTCAGGCGATGGTTGTAGGCAGACAGGCAAGGCGAGCAGGCAATGCCCGATTCCAGCACTGTGTTGCGCGTGCCCAGGGGACCATACAGCCTGCCGGTTTCCGGCCCGAAAAAGACCATGGTCTGAATGGGCGTGAGCGTGGCAAAGTGGCCTGGTCCGCCATCATTGGTGATCAGCAGGTTCGACGCATGAAAGAGCATGAGCAATTCGCGGATGCTTTTGGTGTAACCGGTCAGGTCGATGCAGGCGTCGCTGGCAACGCTGGCCCTGAGATTGCTGGCCAACTGGGCATCGTCCTTGAGCCCGATCAGGCCCACGGCAAAGCCTGCCGCACAAAGTCCCTGCGCTACACGGGCGTAGTGCTCGGCTGGCCAGGCGCGTTCAGGCAGGATTCCGCCACCGGCATACATAAGCACCAGCGCGCGGTTGGCGGTAACGGGGTGATCGGCATGCACCTTGCTGTTGTAGGCTTGCAGTTCCCCCTGGCTGAAATGGACTGACAACTCGGTATCTGTCGGCAGGTCCCGGATCGCAGCGGCCTTGTTGCGCGGTGCACTGCCTGCAGACTCCAGGGCGTCCACCAGCGACAGGAACTGTTTACTGATGTGCTGATACGGGTTGTAGGGAATCGCGTGGTTGATAAAGCTGCCGCGGTACAGGCCTTCCTGGGTATGCGGGGTGTAACCCACCCGCACTGGAGCACCGGTGGTAAAGGACAGCAGAGCGCTGACGCGCGAAAACAGTTCGCAGTCAATCACAGCGTCAAGCCCTTGGCGGCGCATTTTCAGGCTGATGGAGAGAATGTCGCGAATCAGTGATCCGCCAGAGCTGTCGTCCAGGCTGTGCATGTGCTCAGCCTGGGTGAGTTGCAGCAGTTTGGAAACTTCCTGGTTTTTCTTGAGTTGCAGGATATGAATGTTGACGCCGGGGTACTTGCGGCGCAACTCGGAAAACATGGGGCCAGCCAGCACGATACTGCCCATTTCGGAGAGCAGTATCACCAGAATGTTTTTCGGATTTTGTACTGGCTTGACCCACCCTCCGGTCAGTCGCACCCATGCAGACACACCGGCGCACAGCAGCTGGCCTACCCAGCGGTCAATGAAGCGTTGTGTCTGCAGTTTCACAAACCAGCTGCTGCGCGCAGCGCTTGGGTTTTGTCGGTACGCTCCCAGGTGAACTCGGGCTCTTCGCGACCGAAGTGGCCGTAGGCGGCGGTCTTTTCGTAGATGGGGCGCAACAGGTCCAGCATCTGGATGATGCCCTTGGGGCGCAGGTCAAAGACTTCGGCCACTATCGCCGACAGTTTGTCGTCGCTGATCACCCCGGTGCCTTCGGTGTAAACCGTGATGTTCATGGGACGAGCCACACCGATGGCGTAAGCCACCTGCACCTGGCATTGTTTGGCCAGACCGGCAGCCACTACATTTTTCGCCACATAGCGTGCCGCGTAGGCGGCAGAGCGATCCACTTTGGAAGGGTCTTTGCCAGAGAATGCTCCACCGCCGTGGGGACATGCGCCACCGTAGGTGTCCACAATGATCTTGCGTCCGGTCAAGCCGCAATCGCCCTGGGGGCCACCCACCACGAAGCGCCCGGTGGGGTTCACCAGATAGCGGGTGTTTTGTAGCCATTCTTTGGGCAGCACGGGCTTGATGATTTCTTCGATGATGGCTTCCGTGAAGCTGGCTTTCATCGTCGTCTGGGTTTCTGATTGGTCCGGGCTGTGCTGGGTAGACAGCACCACGGTATCAATGCTGTGGGGCTTTCCGTCTACATAACGCATGGTGACCTGGCTCTTGGCATCCGGACGCAGGAAGGGCAGGCGCCCGTCTTTGCGCAACTGGGCCTGGCGCTCCATCAGGCGGTGGGCGTAGTAAATGGGCGCGGGCATCAGTTCAGGCGTTTCGTCGCAGGCGTAACCGAACATTAGTCCTTGGTCGCCAGCGCCGGTGTTGAGGTGGTCGTCAGAGGCGTGATCTACACCTTGGGCGATGTCGTTGGACTGTTTGTCATAGGCCACCAGGACTGCGCAACCTTTGTAGTCAATGCCGTAGTCGGTGTTGTCGTAGCCGATGCGCTTGATGGTGTCGCGTGCGACCTGGATGTAATCCACATGCGCATTGGTGGTGATTTCACCGGCCAGAACAACCAGACCGGTGTTGGTCAGGGTTTCGGCAGCTACGCGGGATTTGGGATCCTGCTTGAAAATAGCATCCAGGATCGCGTCGGAAATCTGGTCTGCCACCTTGTCGGGGTGGCCTTCAGATACGGACTCGGATGTAAATAGAAAATCGTTCGCCATAAAGTTTCTCCAAAAGTTTATCAAGTCGCGTTGCTTGGGCTTTTGGGCTTTCAGCGAACGCTTTAGCAGATTCGTCAATATTGACAAGGCACAATGGCAACCCGTTTCCAGACTGACACTGTGTTCGTCGCCCTGCAAGTAGTTCCGTAACTCAGCGACCGTGAAATTTTATCTCAGATGACCTTCGTGCTTAAACTGCTTTCCTCACTGCCTTTGCTGGTATTGCAGGGCATGGGTTGGTTGCTGGGTTGGGTAGCATTCGTTTTTTCCGCGGTTTACCGCAAGCGCTTTCTGGAAAACGTGGCTTTGGCAGGTGTCCCTTCAGGGCAATGGATCCAGGCTGTGGGTGAGGCAGGCAAGTTGGTGGCGGAATTGCCCCGTCTGTGGCTAGGACGGCCTGTTTCATTCCAGTGGGAGGGTAAACAGCACATTGACCAGGCACTGACCACCGGCCGTGGCTTGGTGTTTTTGACACCCCATATGGGGTGCTTTGAAGTTGCTGCGCAGGCGTATGCTGCAGACTACGGTGTGGCAGGGCACCCGATGACGGTTCTTTTTCGCCCGGCCCGCCAGCCCTGGCTGGCACGCTGGGTGGCAGCATCCCGGGCGCGGCCCGGTCTGGAAACTGCACCGACCACTTTGGCGGGTGTCAAACAACTCTTGAAGGCATTGAAAGCGGGTCACAGTGTCGGACTATTGCCGGACCAGGTGCCTCCACTGGGACAGGGGGCGTGGACACCTTTTTTTGGAAGAGATGCCTACACCATGACTCTGTCGGCACGCCTGGCCTTGCAAACCGGCGCACAGGTGCTGCTGGCATGGGGGCAGAGAAAAAGCTGGGGCCGCGGTTACGTGGTGCATGTTGCTCCTATGGGGCCAAGCTTGTCTGGCAATCTGGAAGAGGCCACCCTGCAGATCAACCGCGCAATGGAGTTGCTGATTCGCCAGAATCCCCAGCAATACCTCTGGGGATATGCGCGTTACAAACACCCTCGGGCGAACGCTTGAAGCGAAAGACATTACCTTCATGTTCACGCGCATTGTTCTGAAACTGGTCGCCCTGGGCGGGCGACTGCCCTTGGCCTGGTTGCGCGCACTGGGCTGGGCATTGGGCAAGGTGTTGTTTGCGTTGGCGGGCTCCCGTCGGCGCGTGGTGCAGACGAATTTGCGACTATGTTTCCCTCACTGGTCAGAAGCGCAGGTACAAAAAG
>CAJBMJ010000204.1 GCA_903954045.1 uncultured beta proteobacterium
CCTTGCCAATGGCGCGTGGCAAACGCTGGGTGCCGCCTGCGCCGGGAATCACACCGAGCTTGATCTCTGGCTGGCCGAACTTGGCGTTGTCGGCGGCGATGATGAAGTCGCACATCATGGCCAGCTCGCAACCGCCACCCAGCGCGAAGCCGCTGACCGCCGCAATGATCGGCTTGCGGATGCTGCGAATGACTTCCCAGTTGCGGGTGATGTAGTCGCCCTTGTACACATCGGCGAAGGTGTAGGTGGCCATGGCGCCGATGTCGGCACCGGCCGCAAAGGCTTTTTCGCTGCCGGTGATGACCATGCAGCCAATGGCCGGATCGGCCTCAAAGCCCTTGAGCGCGTGGCCCAACTCGTCCATGAGCTGGTCATTGAGCGCGTTGAGCTGCTTGGGCCGGTTCAGGGTGATGATGCCGACTTTGTCGCCTTCGGTACGGGTGGTGATGCATTCGTAGTTCATGATGTCCCGGTCTGGTTAAATTGCGTGAATCACCAACTATAGCGAAGAGGCATTGCACATGGCTGACCCCACCGTCCTGTTTGAAAACAAGGGTTCCGTAGCGCTACTTACCCTGAACCGGCCTGATGCATTGAACAGCCTGACGCACCAGATGCACCGGGACCTTTGGGCTGCGTTGGACCAAGCCGAGGCAAACCCTGAGATTCGTGCCCTGGTCATCACGGGCGCGGGTCGAGGCTTCTGTGCCGGAGCTGACCTCAATGGTTCAGACCTGGCCCCAGGCCCGACGGGGCGGCCCGATCCGGGTGTAACGATAGATGCCAACTTCAACCCCACCACCCGGCGCATGCAGAACCTGCGCATGCCCTGTGTGGCTGCAGTCAATGGCGTGGCTGCTGGGGCGGGTGTGTCGCTGGCGCTGGCGTGTGATGTGACCATTGCCGCTCCGGGTGCACGTTTCATTCAGGCTTTCAGCAAAATCGGGTTGATTCCGGATGCGGGAAGCAGCTGGTTTTTGCCACAGCGCCTGGGGCTAGCCCGCGCCATGGTGCTGGCCATGACCGGCGAACCATTGGGTGCGGCGCAGGCCAAGGAATGGGGCCTGATCTGGGATGTGGCCGACGATTGCGTAGCCGCATCATTGAGCTTTGCACACAAATTGGCAGAAATGCCGACTCTGGCACTGGTGACCACGCGGCATTTGTTGCGGGACGGCACGCAGCGCACGCTGAATCAGCAGCTGGACGCCGAGCGGGACGCGCAGTCAGCCATGGGCAAAACCAAGGACTATGTGGAAGGGGTAACGGCGTTTCGTGAGAAACGACCGGCCAAATTCACGGGAACTTAACTGCCGGGGCCTTCCAGCCACTGATTGACATCCTTTGCATCGCGCACAGATAGGCGAACAGCCAGGCTGGGCTTAGGCATCGTCAATGTTAGTGTCTGGAGCCGCTTGTCACGGGCGATCCAGGCTTTCACTAGTCTGTCTTTGCCGGTGTAGAGCGTGAGGTCTTCCAGCGTCTGCATGCGCCAGGGGCCGTCCTTGGCCGAAGTGGCTTCTACGGCAATCCACTCGTCTCCTGCGGCAAAGCCTGCTTGCTCTGCCACGCCATCGCGAAGTACCTGGTGGATGAACAAGCCGCCGGACTCCTTGACGCGCAGCCCCAATTGCTGGGCAATCTGGTCGGGCTCTTTGTTGACCTGCAGACCATGCTGTTCCAACAGCTCCGCAAGGGGTAGTTCCCTGGTGCTGTGTACCCACTGCTTGATTTCTTTGGCGAAAGACCGCCCCCCGAGTTCCTGCAGCACGGCCAGCAGATCCGACTCGGCCATGGGGCCACCGTCACAGCGCTTCCACAAACCACGCATCACATTGTCCAGCGTGGTTTTTCCCTCTGCCCGCAGAGTCAGGTCCAGGCACAAGGCCACCAAAGCGCCTTTGGTGTAGTAGCTCACCGTGGCATTAGGGGTGTTTTCGTCCTGGCGGTAGTACTTCACCCAGGCATCAAAGCTGGCCTGGGCCACGGATTGCAACTGGCGCCCGGGTGTTTGCAGCACCTGGTTGATGGTCTTGGACAACAATTTGCAGTAAGTGGTGCTGTCGATCAACCTGGCGTGGCGAAGGAACAGGTCGTCGTAATAGCTGGTGAAGCCTTCAAAGAACCACAGCAGCGCGGTGTAGTTCTCCTGGGCGTAGTCGTAACGGGCCAGTTCCGCCGGGCGCAGACGCTTGACGTTCCATGTGTGGAAATACTCGTGGCTGATCAGCCCCAGCAAGGTGGTGTAGCCCTCGGGCTGCTTGTGCGTGGTGGGTGCCAGCGTGGTGCGGGGCTGGCGGGGCAGGTCTTTGCGGGTGCAGATTAGCGCAGTGGAGTTGCAATGCTCCAGCCCGCCGTAGCCGTCGTGCACCGCATTGAGCATGAAAAGATAGTTTTTGAATGGAATTGGGCTCTCGCGCTTATGGGTACTGCGTGAGGCGCTATTGTTTTTGACGATTTCCGGGTGCCAAAACCGTAGCTCTGCTTCGCAAATGGCCTGTGTGTCTTTGAGCAGCTGCCCGCCATCAAAACTGGGTGGCGCGCCTGCCACCACAAAGCGGTGCGCTATGCCATAGGCCTCAAAACTGCCACTCCAGAAGTCTCCCAACTCAACCGGGCAATCCACCAGCGTGTCGTAGTTGTTTGCCAGATAGCTGCCAAAACCGTGCCGGTCGACTTTGCGAGCACTTAATCCGGTAGCTACTTTCCAGGCGGGCACTTGGGCACACGGAACCAGTTCCAGAGCGTGGGGCAGCGCCTCTTGACCTTTCACTTGAAAAAACAGGCTGGTGCCATTGAAAAATCCGCGCTCTGCGTCCAGCCAGGCCGTGCGCACCGAGCTATCAAACGCGTAAACCTCGTACTGCACTTGCAGTGGTACATCGGCCACACAATCCACACTCCACTGGGCCTTGCTGAGTTGCTCGGTCTTCAGCCGCCGCCCTCCCTGGAGCGCCTGCAAGTTCTGCAGGTTTTTGGAAAACTCCCGCACCAGGTAGCTACCTGGAATCCAGACCGGCAGATGCAGAGACTGTTTCTCTGCCGGACGAAGCACGGTCAGGGTGACACGAAACAGGTGCGCATGGAGGTCTGCAATCTCTACCCGGAAGCTGACCGGCGCCGGGGTAAGCACGCGGGGCGCGCGCGTCATGGCTTGGCTTCAGCCAGCAGTTTCTCGATTTGTTTGGTATCTATGGCGCCGGGCACCCGGTTGCCGTTGACGAATACCAGCGTAGGCGTTCCGGTGATCTTGTAACCACGGCCCAGTTCGGTGTTGCGCGTCAGCGCGCTGGAATCGCACATCGCAGCAGCAGCGGGTGGGGGCTGGTCACGCACCATCCAGTCTTGCCAGGCTTGCGCCTTGTCTTTGGCACACCAGATGGCTCTGGATTTATCGGTTGAGTCAGGTCCGAGGATGGGGTAGAGGAACATGTAAACCGTGACGTTGTCTATTTTTTGCAAATCGCGCTCAAAGCGCTTGCAGTAACCACAGTTAGGGTCTTCAAAAACCGCCAGCTTGCGTTGGCCGTTACCACGCACGATAGTAAAAGCGTCTTTGAGCGGCAGGGTGTCAAACTTGATGGCAGTGAGCTTGTCCACCCGCTCTTCGGTCAGGTTGCGTCGGCTGCGGGTGTCAATCAGGTTGCCTTGCACCAGATAGTTGCCGGTAGCGTCCGTGTAAAAAATGTCGGTGCCATTCACCCGGATCTCAAACAAACCGGGTACGGGTGTTTTGCTCACCTCGTCAATGGCCTTGAGCTGGGGGATCCTGTCGCCAAGATTTTTGCGAATCGCAGCTTCGTCTGCCAGCGCGCTCCACGAAAAAACGGCCAGTGCGGTAGCCAGTACAGCGCGTGTCAATGAGGTGTGTTGCATGAAGAAGCCTAATTACGATGAGTGGGTAGGAGAGGCGCCATAAGTGCCCATGGCACGCTGGGCGATCCAGTGTTTGAGGGGGCCGCTGCGCTCGAAGCCGGTCATCCCCCAGTTGCGAAGGGTTTGCAAGGCGGGGTGGGTGTGGGTAAACAGGCGTTGCAGTGTGTCGCCAGCACCGCCCACCAGCGCATAGTCCGCCTTGCGGGCACGTTCATACTGGCGCAAGAGGCGCGGATCGTCCACATTGCGCCAGAAAGGGCGGGTGTCGAGCACGCGAACCAGTTCGGCCACATCCCCCAGCCCCAGGTTCAGCCCCTGCCCGGCCAGCGGGTGCACATTGTGGGCCGCGTCACCCGCCAACACCCAGGCGCCAATCGCGCTCCTTCCGGTCCAGCGCCTGGCCTGCGCTTGCTGCAGCGCCCACACAGAGCGTTGCGCAGTCAGCGTCAAACTGCCGGCCTCGCCATGGCTGGCAGCTTCGAGTGCCTGGCAGAAGGCGGTTTCGTCAAGGTTTTGCAATTCTTTGGCCCGGTCAGGACTGACAGACCACACCAGCGCACACAAGTTCCCCTGGGCTCCACCCAAGGGCAAAAGGGCCAGAATTTCGCCATTGGCAAACCATTGCCGTGCAATCTGCTGGTGGGGCTTGGCGCAAAGTACCCGCGTTGCCAGGGCGGATTGGCCATAGGGGCTGGCATCAAACTCCACCCCAAACTCGGCACGCGTGCTGCTGGCGCGCCCCTCGCACACCAC
Source organism: uncultured beta proteobacterium (assembly GCA_903954045.1). GTDB lineage: Bacteria > Pseudomonadota > Gammaproteobacteria > Burkholderiales > Burkholderiaceae_C > Allorhodoferax. Next base: position 4,630 of record CAJBMJ010000204.1, read on the forward strand.
TGTCAGGGCTGCTGGTTGAGGCGTGTCCACCACTTCAATAAGGGGCTGAAATCGCACGGCCTCGGCCAGTTGGGCCTCCAGCGGCGGCACATCCACAATCCAGTTCAGTGCGTCCACGCCTTGCCCTGTGGCTGAAAAAGACACCTGGCCGCCACCGTCGCCCTGCACCTGCATGGACATGACCGGCGTGGCGTGCTCTTCCTGCGGCCAGCAACGCACAGATTCCAGCATCGCGCGGGCCGGACGGTTCAGGGCATAGGCGCGCACATCACTGTGACCTGGGGCGGGCGGAATGGGCGCTGTGAGCGCTACGCGAAGCCGCTTGGACGCCAGCTGCAGCGCCAGGGTGCGCCCCACAATGCCAGCGCCGCGTATACATATGTCATAGGTTTTTGCCATGCCGGGATTGTAGGAGGGGGCGCTCGCAGCCGCCTTGCCTACAATCAAAGGCAGTTTGATAAGGTGTATATGGATTTATCGGGATTTATTCAAAATTATTGGCCGTTCCTGGCTTTGGGTCTGTGGTTCGCCTACAAATGGTGGAATTCGAGCCGTGTCGTCGCTATGCTGCCAGCCCTCAAGGAACGGGGTGCTTCGCTGGTGGATGTGAGATCAGCGGCCGAGTTTGCCAGCGCCAATGCGCCAGGAACTATCAACATTCCCCTTCAGGAACTGGGTAGCCGTCTGGCCGAAATTTCTAAAGACAAGCCCGTGGTTCTTTGCTGTGCCAGTGGAACACGCAGTGGCATGGCCAAAATGGTGCTGAAGAAAAACGGCTATCGGGACGTCTACAACATTGGAACCTGGAGCAAGTTTCTGGCTTCGTAATTCATACAGCTGATGTGCCACCGGCACATCAGTCCTCACGCCTTTGGACCAGCCGAATCCCAAAGACCTTGCCCTGAACGACGCGCAGGTATATCGGATCGCTGATCTCGATCTTTCCCCCGAATTTCTCAAGGGCTGTGCGCAATCCGGCGCGTATTCATCCATCAGTACAATCAGCGCCAGTTTTCCCCGAGGCAAAAAACCGACAGAAGGTCGCGTTTTTCTGCCCAACGCAGCAAGGATATTTCCATGAGTTTGAAGTGTGGCATCGTCGGTTTGCCCAATGTGGGCAAGTCGACACTTTTCAATGCGCTGACCAAAGCAGGCATTGCGGCCGAAAACTATCCCTTTTGCACCATTGAGCCCAATGTCGGCATCGTGGAAGTGCCCGACAGCCGCATGGCCCAGCTGGCTGAAATTGTGAAGCCCGAACGCATGGTGCCTGCTGTGGTGGAGTTTGTCGACATCGCAGGACTGGTGGCGGGCGCGAGCACCGGTGAGGGCCTGGGCAACAAGTTTTTGGCCCACATTCGCGAAACCGACGCCACCGTCAATGTGGTGCGCTGCTTCGAAGATGACAACGTCATCCATGTGGCAGGCAAGGTTGACCCCATCGCTGATATTGAAGTCATCCAGACAGAGCTGTGTCTGGCAGATCTGACTGCGGTTGAAAAGGCCCTGCACCGTGTTACCAAGACGGCGCGCTCGGGCGACAAGGAGTCCATCAAGCTGGTGGCGATTCTGGAGAAGTGCCAGGCTGCTTTGAACGAAGCCAAGCCTGTGCGTGCCCTGGACTTCAGCAAAGAAGAGATGCCACTCTTGCAGCAGTTTTTCCTGATTACGGCCAAGCCCGCCATGTTTGTGGCCAACGTCGCCGAGGACGGGTTTGAGAACAACCCCCTGTTGGACCGCCTCACAGCGTTTGCGAACGCACAGAAAGCACCCGTGGTGGCGATATGCGCCAAGCTGGAAGCCGAAATGTCAGAGATGAGCGACGAAGATCGCCAGATGTTTCTGGAAGAGTTGGGCCAGACCGAACCCGGCCTGAACCGCCTGATCCGCTCGGCTTACACACTGTTGGGCTTGCAAACCTACTTCACTGCCGGGGTGAAAGAAGTGCGCGCCTGGACCATCCATGTGGGAGACACCGGACCGCAGGCCGCAGGTGTCATCCATACCGATTTTGAAAAGGGCTACATCCGTGCCCAGACCATCGCGTTTGACGACTTTATCGCCTTCAAGGGCGAGCAAGGCGCCAAGGATGCGGGCAAGATGCGCGCTGAAGGAAAAGACTACGTCGTCAAGGATGGCGACGTGATGAACTTCTTGTTTAGTTCTTAATTGGCGCCCCGAGCCAGTCGGGGCGTTCTGCATCAGACCGAATCGTTCAGCAGATAGATTTCACTGCCGTTGCCAGCTGCATCGTAGTAGACCAGCAAGATAAATCCAGCCATGGACGCGCTGGAGGCCTTGAAAAAGTCGACTCTGTTTTGCGAGGCAGTCAGCGTGAAGCCAGCAGAAGCCACGGCTGAAAGCACAATGCTTTTTGGAACCAGGCTGCCGATACCAGAAGTGGCGGCACTGACCGAGGTAAACCCGTTAGCAGTAGCTAGGTAACCACGAATCACAGTTTGAGTAGTGGCCTTTTCCTGATTTTGGAGTCCAGCTTCCTGTTGCGCGGCGCGCATGGCCGCAAAAATGTCATCCAAAGTCCCGGCTTGCGCGAAAAAGGAAGAAGTAACCAAGCTGATAAGCAAAAGCAGTTTTTTCATTTTCTATACCCTGATATAGATTCGGTCGCCCGAAGGGATTCCGGACAAGACACCAAAATAGGCAGCGAAATATGCTGCCATAAAGTAGCCTAGTACAAACGGGGCCCGCTGTCCATGTGAGTCATCAATTGGAAGTTCAAAACTTGATATCTGTTTCTCCCCAAGACCTTTTTGCACTCGGTGCCGCGTTCTGCTGGGCCTTGACCGGCTTTATCTCCAGCGGTCCGTCCAAATATCTGGGTTCCATGGCCTTCACCCGCTGGCGCATGCTGCTGGTGGCGCTGATGCTATGGCCCATTGTGCTGGTCTTGGGCTCGTGGCAAACGCTGCAAGTTTCCCAACTGGGGGTGCTGGCCTTGAGCGGCTTGATCGGGATTTTTGTGGGAGATACCGCCTTGTTTGGCGCTCTGAATCGGCTGGGGCCGCGGCGTACCAGTGTTGTTTTTGCCACGCATGCCTTGTTCAGCGCATTGCTGGGATCGGTTTTCCTGGGCGAGCGAATCGGCTTGCAGGCCGGATTGGGAGGCATTCTGGTGGTGGGCGGCGTGATGATTGCCGTGATGTTTGGCAAGCACAAGGATGACGACCACGACTGGGAAACCCTTGGCGGCGCTTGGAAAACTGGCGTGGCCCTGGCCCTGCTGGCTGCGCTTTGCCAGGCAGTGGGCTCCTTGATTGCCAAGCCGGTCATGGCCCAAGGCGTGGACCCGGTGGCCGCCACCACGGTGCGGGTCACGGCCACTTGTCTGGCCCAGTTCGCCCTGCTTTGGTCAGGCTTTGCGGCGGCCAAGGCGCAGCAGGCTGCTAATGCGGCGGTGTTGCGTCAGGTGGCGCTCAGCGGTTTCATTGGAATGGGTATTGGCATGAGCATGGTGCTCATGGCGCTTAAGCACGGCGATGTGGGCACGGTCGGCATCTTGTCGTCGGTAACACCGGTGTTGGTGCTGCCCGTACTCTGGGTTTTGCTGGGCCGCGCACCCGCCAGAGGAGCCTGGGCGGGCTCCTTGCTCACCGTGGCTGGAACGGTGATGGTTTTAGCCCGCTAGCCCTCGTAAATGCTGCATGAGAAGCTATCAAAATGAGAGTAACGTCATGCGGCGGAGGTGTTGCGCCGCATGACTATGGCACGAACTTTGAGCGAAGCCCAACTGCAGCTGTACACTTACAATTCTGCGAACTAAAAGCGAATTTGTAAGGCTTTTTTATGATTCCACGCCTGACCACCCCCCTGCTCGACGAACTGCGTGCAGGCTATCCTGTGATCACCATCACAGGGCCACGCCAGTCTGGCAAGACCACCTTGGCGCGCGCCGCTTTCCCCGACAAGCCCTATGTTTCGCTGGAAACGCCCGATGAGCGCGAATTCGCTGCCACCGACCCGCGCAGTTTTCTGGCGCGCTGGCCCAGCGGGGCCATCATCGACGAAGTGCAGCATGTGCCACAGCTCTTCTCATGGATTCAGACCGATGTGGATGCCAGTGCGCAGATGGGCCGCTATGTGCTCACAGGTTCGCAAAACTTTGCCTTGATGGCCAATATCACCCAAAGCCTGGCCGGGCGCTCAGCCTTGGTGCAATTGCTACCCCTGTCAATCGCCGAGTTGTCCGCAGCAGGGCAATTGCCAGCTGATCTGGATGCCATGCTGCTGCGTGGCGGCTACCCGGCGCTCTATGCCCGCACGCTGAACCCGGCGCGCTGGCTAGCAGACTACACCATGTCGTACCTTGAACGCGATGTGCGCCAAATCACTCAGGTGCAAGACCTGTCGGCCTTTCAGCGTTTTTTGCGCCTGTGTGCCGGGCGCACGGGACAACTCCTCAACCTGAGCAATCTGGCACAGGATGCGGGTATCGCCCAGACCACGGCGCGCGCCTGGATGTCGGTGCTGGAGGCCAGCTACATCGTTTTTTTGCTGCAGCCTCACCATCGCAATCTGGGCAAACGCGTCGTCAAGATGCCCAAACTGTATTTTTTGGATACAGCTCTGGCTGCTTCGTTGATGGGGATTCAGACCACCACGCAGTTGTCCATTCACCCGCTGCGCGGCGCGCTGTTTGAGACCCTGATCGTGTCGGAATTTCTGAAGGCACGATTCAACGCGGGGTTTGCCTCCAACCTGTTTTTCTGGCGTGACAACGTGGGATTGGAGGTGGATTTATTGCTGGACGAACCCGAAGGCTTGTACCCCATTGAGATCAAATCGTCAGCCACCGTCACCGACGATTTGTTCAAGGGTTTGCGCAAATGGCTGGCCGTTGCAGGTGACGCGGCAGGCCTGCCACGCCTGGTTTGCGCTGCGCCAACAAGCTACCAGCGCGATGGCATCAACGTGCGCCGATGGCAAGAGACTACCGGCTAAGGGTTTGAGGCCGGCCTGAGCGGCCAGCGCGCCAGGGTCGGCAATGTTGCCGCTGACGGAAACGTTGGGCAACGCATACCAATGCGGCGTTTGGCTTCCACCAAATTCTGGCCCGTATTTGTAGTACTTGGCGTTGGTCGGCACGGCTGTGGGATACCTGCGTCACCCTTGTCAGTATCCGGGTTCAACCAACAGAGAGCAAGTTCAGGTGAATTTCATGTTCAGGTGAATTTCAGCACTTAAAAAGTTTCGACTAATTGCATATAATCGAAACACTTAAGTGCCTCAAGGAGATTTACCGTGCGCTCTTCCACTGCCAGTCCTTCACCTCAAGGCTTTGATCCTGCACTGCGCGGAGTTTGCGAGAAATCGGCCCGCTCGGTCATGTCCGTCTTGCGTCGTGAGGCACCAGCGGGTACATCACCAGAAATCATGATGGACTTTGCCGCGTCGCTGACAGGTGTCATTGAACGTACGACCGTCATGCTTCTGGCTGGCAAACAGGTTCGGGTCATTGAAGACGACGAAGCGATCACGACACAGGAGGCCGCAGACTTGCTGAACGTCTCGCGCCCCCACCTGGTCAAACTGCTTGACCGTGGAGAAATCCCGCCCTTACCCAAGGTGGGCCGTCATCGTCGTGTTGCACGTGCCAGCGTCCTTAAATACAAACGCACCCGTGATGCCCAACGGGAATCTGCCCTCAAGGAACTCGCTGCGCTTTCCCAACATCACGGACTTGGCTATTGAGCATGACTCCGGTAGTCGTGCTGGACGCTTGCGGCCGGGGGTGCAATTCGCGCAGTTGATGAACCGGGCAGCGGGAGAGGCCTTGATCAGACGGTATCGCCAGCACGAAGGGCTATTTCCCAAGACCGATGCCAAAGATCGTCATGTTGCTGCGGCTGCTGTTACAGCACGCAAACAATCGGCGGTGAATGTCGTGACCGTCATCACATGGAACCTCAAAGACTTCAACCGCAAAGAGTTGGCGCAGGCCGGGCTCGCCGTGGAAAATCCAGACACATTTTTGTGTCGCATGATGACTCTCCAGACAGCGTCGTTTCGGCTTTCGTGCGCATGCGCGACAACCTTCGCAACCCAACCAAGACAACGCAGGAATGTGCGGACACCCTTTTTGCGCAGGGATTAAAGACTTTTTCCGGCTTGATAAAAGCAAGCACTTGAACCCATGACCACGTACTCGATCCTCTTTGTTTGCATGGGCGACATCTGCCGCAGGACGACCCCGCCGCCTTGCTGGCCGCAATTGGCTTGCGCGTAAGCGCGCCTGGGCAGGCTCCCTGCTCACCGTAGCCGGAATGGTGATGGTTTTAGCCCGCTAGCGCTTATATAGGCTGCATGAGCAGCTATCAAAAAGAGAGTAAATTCATGCGACGCCTGGGTTACGCCGCATCACTAGCAGGGTGCCCAGAGCCAGCAGCGCGGAAAGAAGCATCAACGCCCATTCAGACAGAGTAGGAATGCTGGCCGCATCTAATGGAATGGCCAGCGCGCCGGGATCGGCAATGACGCCTGGGTCAACTAGGTTGCTGTCACCCAGATGGTCGTCGGTGATGTCAAAACTGATCTGATTGCCGTTGATACTCACGTTGGTCAGGGCATACCAGTGTGGGGTCTGGCTGCCACCAAACTCTGGCCCGTATTTGTAGTACTTGGCATTGGCGGGCAGTGTCGCTCCTGGGTAAGTGATGGTGAAGCGCAACGTGTTTCCGGTGCCGCAGTTGTTGGTGGTAAAGCTCAACACCCCGTGCGGATAAGAGAACCCGGCCGGAGGCGTTGTAGGCGCTGACGAAACTGCGGAGAACGCTGAGCTGGCATAGGCGCAGCCGGCGCTGCCCCCGGTAAACGAAGCTGTGATGTTGCCGCCCGATGGCGAGGTGCCGGTGATGCTGGTGACTGGGATACTGACCGTATGCGCAGTACCAGCGGTGTAGCCGCTGGCAATGGCTGTTAACCCGGCCGCTGTCGCCGCAATGCCGGTGCCCGAGCTTTTGAGGTCCAGTCGCAAAGTGCCTGCGCCCGTGATGGCGCTGACGGGTACTGTCCAGGTCAGACCGCTGTCGCTGGTACTGGGTGTGCCCACCGTGCCGCTGGCGCTGCCCGTGGCGGTGAGCGTGAAGTCGCTTGCATCCACTCCGCTAACCGCCTCGCTAAAGGTGACCAGAAAACTCATGCTGGTGACACTGGCAGCGGGTGAGCCCACCGGTGCGCTACCTGAGACCGACGGAGCGCTGGGTGCTACAAAACCAAAACTCACAGGGCAGTCAGCGGTGATGGCCCCGGTGGTAAAGGTGCCGCTGGTGCTGGTGTTAAGCGTTCCGCTGAAGTTGCCGCTGCATCCGCTGGCCGCACTCACCCGGTTGAAGCCGGTGCCGGTCAACACAAATTCCTTGGTGGCGTTGTAGGCCACCACTTGCGCAGTGGACGGGCTGACGGTGCCACCACTGGGGCTGTTGGGTGTAACGGTGTAGCCACGCGGCACACTGCACGCACCTCCGGTGGTGGTGCTACCCCCGCCTGAGCCCGCACAGTCCCAGGTGAACTGGCTGGCGCTCGATGCAGCATTCGTCACGCTGCCCGCAGTGCAGGCTGCCATGCCGCTGGGTGCGCTAGTTACGGCAGTGCTGCTGATGGCGCAGGTGCCGTTGATGAGCGGAACATTGACCGTATGCACCGTGCCAGCGGTGTAGCCGCCAGCAATGGCTGTCAACCCAGCCGCTGTGGCAGCAATGCCAGTGCCCGAGTTATTGAGGTCCAGGCGCAAAGTGCCAGCGCCCGTGATGGCGCTGACGGGTACTGTCCAGGTCAGACCGCTGTCGCTGGTACTGGGTGTGCCCACCGTGCCGCTGGCGCTGCCCGTGGCGGTAAGCGTGAAGTCGGCGGCATCCACACCACTGACCGCTTCGCTAAAGGTCACCAGAAAACTCATGCTGGTGGCACTGGCAGCGGGTGTGCCCACCGGGGCGCTACCCGAGACCGACGGAGTGCTGGGTGCTACAAAATCAAAACTTACAGGGCAGTCTGCTGTGATGGCTCCGGTGGTAAACGTGCCACTGGTGCTGGTGTTAAGTGTCCCGCTGAAGTTGCCGCTGCAACCACTGGCGGCACTCACCCGGTTAAAGCCGGTGCCGGTCAACACAAATTCCTTGGTTGCGTTGTAGGCCACCACTTGCGCAGTGGACGGGCTGACGGTGCCACCACTGGGGCTGTTGGGCGTGACGGTGTAGCCATGCGGCACACTGCACGCACCTCCGGTGGTGGTGCTACCCCCGCCTGAGCCTGCGCAGTCCCAGGTGAACTGGCTGGCGCTGGATGCGGCGTTGGTCACGCTGCCTGCGGTGCAGGCGGCCACGCCGCTGGGTGCGCTGGTTACGGCGGAGCTGATGATGGCGCAGGTGCCGTTCACGGGGACGGCCGAAACTGCCGCTGTTGCCGCTGAGCAGACTTCGGTACCGGGTGAGGTTCCAGTGCTGGCCTTGGGCGTTACGCAATAGAACAGATACTGGCCAAGGTCACCCGCAACCACGGTATAGGTTTGGTTGCTGCCACCGGTGCTGCCCGTGGCAATGTCGGTGTTGTCGCCAGTGGTGGCTGCGCTGTTGTCTGTTGAGCGCACGAAACGATAGGTTGAAATGCCTTCCGCGTCGGTTTCGCTGTCGCCGTAGGTGTAGCTGCCCGTCAGTTGCACACCTACCTGGGCTGTTCCGACGATCGTTACTGCGCTGGCGGAGGGCGCGACGTTGGTGCTCGGTTCGGCCGCCGCCTGCACATTGCCTAAAAAGTCACCCCAGATCATGAAAAGCATAGTTCCTGGGTCGGCGGGGATGGTTTTAGTGACCAGGTTGGTGGCAACATCAATCACATGGGTAGTACCGTTGTCCATCACGGCATACAGGGCAGCATCATTGGCCGAGATACCCAAACCGCCGATTGATGTAGCACCCGACACAATCAAGTTGATCTCGGTTTGCGTGGCCGTGTTGGTGGCGTCAATGATATGCAGCTTGCCCCCACCGTCGCCGACATAGACTTTACTGCCGTTCTTGCGCACAGCCACTGTGCCTGCACGGTTGCCGCCAATGTTGTTTACAGTGATTGTTGCAACCGAGTTATCGGACAGGTCAATCTTCTTGAAGCCACTATCGGTCATGCTTGCCACGTATATCTTTTCGTTGCCTGTCGGATCGTAGGCAAGGCTGTACGCAGGGTCGAGTCCGGTCGCGGCGACAAGAGTGATTGCATTGCTGATGGTGTTGAAACTTTTGACCTCACCGGTGTCACAGAGGAAGTACAGCAGCGATCCGTCGGCTTTCATCGCCGAGCTGATGGGGAAACAAGTATCACCGGTAGGGTAGGATGTTACGAACCTGGTTGCGGCGTTGACCACATGTAGCTTATGCCCAACGTAATCAGACACATAGGCGGTAGCGCCATCGGTTGAGAATGTGATCGCAGCGGAATCCCCCGTGCCCGCTATCGGTGTCTTCAAGGTATTGTTGGTGGTGTCAATCACGCCCAGCATGTTGTTGTTGCCAGATACTTGTCCAAACCAGACCTCGTTGCTTGAACCGGGCCGCACAGTGGCGGTGTATATAGCCCCGTTTAAGGCGGGGTTAAGGGTAACCGGCACGATGGTGCCGGTAAGTACGCCTGTGGCGGTATTGATCACCGACAGCGTTAAGCTACTTGAGTTAGGAATATAGGCAAAGTCAGCCGCAAGCAACTTTGCTGAAGAAAACAAAGAGGCCGCGGTAGCCATGGTTACTACCAAGATGCGCATACTTGGCTTTTGAATGCTCAGGAATGAGCGAAGGTGTTTTGAATTCATGTGCAAGTTCTCGCGTGGCCGTTGGTGGTAGCGGGTGAAGGTCTTGGGATAGTAGAAATAAGCAGCCATCCGATGTCTTATGAATCGCTGCAAAACCTAACCAAAGCTCACCAATCCTTGCAAGGCAGGCACAAACACCCCGTTTGCTTGATGCAGCACAAACCCTGCTGCCCTATAGTTGCTGGCATTCGATTGCATCCCCATGCCCCGCACTGCCCCGCACCTTGTATTTGTGATTGACGACGACGCGCGCCTGCGCGACGACCTGGTGGACTACCTGCTGAGTGAGGGTTACGAGGCCATGGGATTTGCCAGCTACGAGCAGTTTTTGCCGGTGTCGCACCGTTTGCAGCCGGACCTGATCCTGCTGGACCTGGGCTTGCCCGGGCTTGATGGCATGGACGTTTGCCCGCTGCTGCGCCAGCGCTGGCCCCAGGTCGGGCTGGTTATGCTGACCAGCCGTAGCGGTGTGGAGCAGCAGCAGGCCGGGCTGCAAGCGGGGGCCGATGCCTATTTGTCCAAAACAGCCACGCTGGCCCTGGTGGAAGCCACGGTATCCAGTGTGTTGCGCCGCTTGCAACCGGCACCGCCAGCGTCACCGCTTGCAGCGTGGCCCATCAACGAAGCCCTGTTGCAGCTCAGTACACCGCAGGGCCAGGCCACGGTGCTTACTTTCAACGAGTTCCGTCTGGTGCAGGCGGTGTTGCAGGCACAGGGCCAGTCTGTGCCGCGCGAGACCTTGCTAGCCCTGACCGGAAAGCCCGACAACCCGACCAACCGGCGCAACCTGGACGCCGTCATCAGCCGAATTCGCGCCAAGGTGCGTGCCAGCACCGGGGCCGACCTGCCGCTGCGGGCCAGCTATGCCAACGGTTACGCGTTTACGACTGACCCAGCTTGAGTACCCAGCAAACGCCCTGGGTTTGACCGGGGCTGGCACTGAAGCTGCCACCATGTGCCCGCGCTATATGCGCTACCAGTGACAGGCCCAGACCAAACCCCGGCTTGTCCTGATTAGGCTTGCGCAACTGCACGGTTTGTCCAATTTGGGCGTATTGCTCAGGCTCGAGCCCCGGTCCTTGGTCTTCTACCGTGAATTCTGCGTGACCGTTGCGGTCGACCGCCAGCCGAATCTGCACCGGTTTGTCTGCCCCGGCATATTTGAGTGCGTTGATGACAATGTTTTCCAGGGCCAGTTTGGCCAGCAAGGGATCAAAGCTGGTGGTGACAGGGGCGGCGTCTGGGGGCATCGTCCAAACCAGTGTGGCGTGGGCGTAGTTCAGTGTCAATTCGGCCTGTACGTTCTTGGCCCAGGTGTTGAGCTGCACGCGTTCAGGCTTGACGACCACTTGCCCGGATTCCAGAGACGCGCTGTTGAGGAATGCTTCCACCAGCTTTCCGGTCTCGAAAGCCCAGAGGCGAATGTCGGTCACGCGTTTGCCTGCGCGCTCCGCCAGGCTGGAATCGCGCAGCAACATCTCGGCAGAGCGGCCAATGCGCGCCAGTGGCCCTAGCAACTCGTGCGCCACAAAGGCAGAAAACGACTGAATCTGGTCGCGCTGGGTGGTGAGCAGGCGTTGCTGAAACAGGCCTTCACGGTGCGCAGTTTCAAGCACGCGGATGGACCGGTTGGTGGCAATACCCAAAATCAATACGTGTACCAGCGACGACATATCAAACGCCGCAGCAAACCACGGCTGCGCCGGGATGACCCCGGCCACGCTGAGGTTGTTGGCAATGGCGGTGGCCGTGCTGAGGAAAAAAGCCAAAACAAATAGGCCAATGGAGACACGACGCTCAGGGCGGCGCATGGCCCACAGGGCCAACACCAGATTGACAATGCTGATTACCAGAATACCTAGCACGGCGGTTTGTGCTGCCTGCCGGTAATACGGGGTGTTGACGCTGAGCATGCTCAGCAGGCAATAGGCAATGATGCCCAGATAGGCTTTGAAAAGCCGGGGTGAGTTGCTGCGCAGTTGCAAAATGATGATCCACAGCAGGCAGGACACAGCCGGTGCCAGCAAGATGCCAAAGCCGGTGACCCAATTGGCCAAAGCCGCAGAGCCCAGCCAGGCATTGAACAAAATGGGCTGATTGACTCCGACAAAAATAGCCAGAAGGCACAGCAGGTAGGCGCTGTAACCGAGTTGCACTGCTTGCCGCATCACGATGGCACCCACGGCGTACATGATGGCTGTGAGCAAATAAAGCGTGATGAATATGCCAGCCTTGAAAGGGTTGCTCGACTGACCTATGAGCAACTCTTCGTCCGTCAGTAACTGGGCCCGCACATTGAGCGCGCTGGTGGTTTGCACGCGCAGCAGGTAGCTGGTTTCTTCCGCCAGCGCGGGTAGTCGCACCACGTGGCTGGCGTAGGACAACGGGGGAGGCTCCGACAGAATGGTGTCACCCATGCTGACCCAGGGGGTCGTTTGGCCCCAGGAATAAATGTCAATGCGGTCAAGATAAGGGTAGCCCACGGAAAGGAGCCACCCCTTTGCACCAGCGGGTACGGCGGGAACTTTGAACCGCGCCCAGAGTACGCCGGGGCTGTAGCCATAAAAACCTTGCCTGGCGTCTTGCGACCAGTTTTGCGGCTCGGTGAAAATTTGTTCGGCCTGCAATTGTTCGCTGCGGTCCAGCAAGACGGACCATTGCATATTGAGATTGGTGGCCCAGGCCATTGGCAGCGCACACCACAAAGCCAATCCCAGCAAAGCCGAGCGGAGCCAGGCGGTGAGCTGAATATTTACCACCATTGCACCAGCCCGGTCAGCGCCGCCGTCATCACCAGGTAGCGAAAAAACTTTCCGATGGCCATGTACATCACGCAGGGCCAAAAAGGCAGTTGCAACCAACCCGCCACTGCGCAAAGTGGGTCACCCACGACCGGCAGCCACGACAACAGGCAGGCTTTGGGGCCCAGGCTTTTCAGCCAGTCCAGAACTCTGAGGTGCGTGTGGGAGTGCTTGTATTTGTCGGCGACCTTGTGTGCGCCGTAGCCCAGCCACCAGTCCAGCGCTCCACCCAGCGTGTTGCCAGCCGTGGCTACCAGAATAGCGGGCCAGAAAAGCTCCGGGTTGAGCTGGACCAGCCCAAATACTGCGGGCTCCGAGCCCAGCGGAAGCAGGGTTGCTGAAATAAATGAAATCAGAAACACCGTACTCAAGCCGAACTGCGGCAGAGCCAGCAGGGTGAGAAGATGGTCGATCCAGAGGGGCATGGGGGCAGTGTAGTGGCTGCAGCAAACACCAAGAACGCTGGAAGTAAGCTGCATTTCAATTGCTGAAATTTTGAGCAGGTAGAATTAGTTTCGGCACTCGCCCTCGCACCTTCCACCCCCGTTTCTATTTCCACTACGCATATGCACATTGGCCCGTTCGCTTTGGCGAATCCCCTGTTGGTGGCACCTATGGCCGGTGTCACGGACAGGCCCTTTCGCCAGTTGTGCAAACGTCTGGGGGCAGCCTATGCCGTCAGCGAGATGGTGACATCCCGGCCAGACCTGCTGAAGACGCTCAAAACCTCTCGCCGTGCCAACCACGATGGCGAACCGGGGCCCATTGCGGTGCAGATAGCTGGTACCGATGCGGCCATGATGGCCCACGCCGCGCGTTACAACATAGACCGGGGCGCGCAGATTATTGATATCAATATGGGCTGCCCAGCCAAGAAGGTGTGCAACAAGTGGGCCGGTTCGGCGCTAATGCAGGACGAGGCGCTGGCGCTGGAGATAGTTCAGGCAGTGGTGAATGCCTGTGAACCCCACAAGGTGCCGGTCACCCTAAAAATGCGCACCGGCTGGTGCCAGAGCCATAAAAACGCACTGTCCATTGCCCGCGCCGCCGAAGCGGCCGGAGTGCAGATGATTTCGGTGCACGGTCGCACCCGCGAGCAGGGCTACAAAGGCGCGGCCGAGTACGACACCATTGCAGAAGTCAAGGCAGCGCTGCGCATACCGGTGGTAGCCAATGGCGATATCGATACGCCCGAAAAAGCCAGAGAAGTGTTGCGCCTCACCGGCGCCGACGCCCTGATGATTGGGCGTGCAGCCCAGGGCCGCCCCTGGATATTCCGTGAAATAGCCCATTTTTTGGCTACCGGCACCCATCTGGCGCCACCGCTGGTCAGTGAGGTCAAACGCCTGCTGGTGGAGCATCTGCACGATCACTACCAGTTGTATGGTGATTTCATTGGCGTGCGTTCGGCCCGCAAGCACATCGGCTGGTATGTGCGGTCTTTGCCTGGGGGCGAGCAATTTCGCTCGGAGATGAACGCGCTGGAAGATTGTGAGGCCCAGGTGGCCGCAGTCGAGCGGTATATGGACCAGATCAATCAGAACATGGACCGCATCCCCGTCTACGGTGGGGACAAGGTTGATAAAGAGGAACAAGATATGAGGGAAATAGCAGTATGAGCAGCAAACACATTGAAGAGAGCGTTCGCTCCGGCCTGGAGGTTTATTTCAAAGATCTGGGTGGGTCAGAACCGGACCGCATGCACGACATGGTGGTGCGTCTGGTGGAGAAACCCCTGCTCGAGGTGGTAATGCGCCATGCCGACCACAACCAGTCCAAGGCGGCCCAGTGGCTGGGCCTGAACCGCAACACGCTGCGCAAGAAGTTGCTGGAGCACAAGCTGATCGCCTAAGGTCGCTCGTGCCACTGCCCGTCAAGAATTCACTTTTCAATCATTTATGAACGCACTTCTTTCTGTCTCTGACAAAACCGGCATCGTCGAACTCGCCCAGGCGCTGCTTGCGCAGGGCATCAAATTACTCTCTACCGGAGGCACCGCCAAACTGCTGGCTGAGAATGGCTTGCCCGTGACCGAAGTGGCCGATATGACGGGCTTTCCCGAAATGCTGGATGGCCGTGTCAAAACCCTGCACCCCCGGGTGCACGGTGGTTTGCTGGCGCGGCGTGACCTGCCTGCCCACATGGCTGCATTAGCCGAGCACAAGATCGACACCATCGACGTTCTGGTGGTGAACCTGTACCCCTTTGAAGCCACCGTGGCCAATCCAGACTGCACGCTGGAAGATGCCATTGAGAACATTGACATTGGTGGCCCCGCCATGGTGCGCAGCGCTGCCAAAAACTGGAAAGACGTGGCGGTGCTGACCGACGCATCGCAATACGCCACCGTGATTACCGAGTTGAAGGCCAATGGCAAGGTGAGCGACAAGACCAAGTTTGCTTTGAGCGTGGCTGCCTTTAACCGCATCAGCCAGTATGACGGCGCGATCAGCGACTACCTGAGCGCCGTGCAGGTGGGTGACGAAGTGCCCGCAGGCAACGCGACTCCCAAGCTGGACCTTTTCCCCGGCCAGAGCAATGGCCGCTTCGTCAAAGTGCAAGACCTGCGCTATGGCGAAAATTCTCACCAGAGCGCAGCGCTTTACCGCGACCTGTACCCCGCGCCCGGCTCTTTGGTCACTGCCCAGCAATTGCAGGGTAAGGAACTGAGCTACAACAACATTGCCGATGCGGATGCAGCCTGGGAATGTGTCAAGAGCTTCGACTCCCCGGCCTGCGTGATCGTCAAGCACGCCAACCCCTGCGGTGTGGCTTTGGGCGCCGACGCACTGGAGTCGTACAGCAAGGCGTTTCAGACCGACCCCACCAGCGCATTTGGTGGCATTATTGCCCTCAACTGCCCGCTGGATGAGCGTGCGGCGCTACAAATTTCGAAGCAGTTTGTCGAGGTGCTGATGGCGCCTGCCTTTACCCCGGAAGCCCTGGCCGTATTCAAAAGCAAGGTGAATGTGCGCATTTTGCAGATTGAGCTTCCTGTGCCCCTGGGCGGTGCCCACGCGAGCGGAGCCACCGACTGGGAATGTGGCCGCAACGCTATGGATATGAAGCGTATTGGCTCAGGCATCCTTCTGCAGACGTCTGATAACCACGTGTTGACACTGGCTGACCTGAAAGTGGCAACGACCAAGCAGCCAACCCAGGAAGAACTGCAAGACTTGCTGTTTGCCTGGAATGTGGCCAAGTTTGTCAAATCCAATGCCATTGTTTTCTGCAAGGGTGGCATGACCATGGGCGTGGGCGCAGGGCAAATGAGCCGCCTGGATTCGGCCCGCATTGCCAGCATCAAGGCGGGTCACGCCAATTTGTCACTGGCGGGTACCGTGGTGGCCAGCGACGCGTTCTTCCCCTTCCGCGATGGCCTGGATGTGGTGGTCGACGCGGGTGCTACCTGCGTGATTCAGCCGGGTGGTTCCATGCGCGACGACGAGGTCATTGCCGCCGCCAACGAACGTGGCGTGGCCATGGTGTTCAGTGGCGTGCGCCACTTCAGGCACTAACGAGTAGCGTCGGTGCTCCAGCCTCTGGAAGCCATGCATCCAGAGAGCAGGCTGCGGCGTTGTTCCACCAACTCGGCACACATGCCGTAGTCTCTTTCCAGAACACCGCGGCCCCGGTCACCCCACAGGTCTACCCAGGCAATGTCCGACAGCGGTGACGGGAGAGCAGCGCATCCGGCAAAGGTAAATGCAATAACCGACACCAGACACAAGCCCAAAAGATGGGCGGGTTGTTTGTATTTCATGTTGGATCCTTGTCTCTCGCCTTAGCGGTCTGCCACAAAAGGATTGCTTTTTCGTTCGCGTCCAAAGGTGCTCTCGGGCCCATGGCCGGGAATGAACACGGTGTCATTGCCCATGGGCCACAAGCGCTGTTGAATGCTGGCGATCAAGGTGTCGTGGTCGCCCTGGGGAAAGTCGGTGCGGCCAATGGAGCCGGCAAATAGTACATCGCCCACAAAAGCCCGCTTGGCTTCGCTGGAATAGAACACCACATGCCCAGGGGTGTGGCCTGGGCAGTGGCGCACTGTCAGGCTGCTGTTTCCAATGGTGACCGTGTCGCCGTCGTGCAGCCAGCGCGTGGGCTTGAAACTTTCTGCCTGCGGAAAACCAAACATCTTGCCCTGCTGCGCCAAGCCGTCGATCCAGAACTGGTCACCCTCATGGGGGCCCACGATGGGCAGTTGTAGTTGCCGCGCCAGGGTGCCAGCGGCTCCAGCGTGGTCGATATGGGCGTGCGTCAACCAGATCTCTTTCAAGGTCAAACCCTGGCTTTTCACAGCGGCCAAAATCTTGTCAATGTCGCCGCCCGGATCAATCACCGCCGCTTGCATTGTTTGGTCGCACCAGACCAATGAGCAGTTCTGGCTGAAAGCAGTAACAGGAACAGTGAGGTACTTCAGCATGGGTGATGAAAATGGGCTCTAGTGCTTGATGGGTCTGCGTAAGTAGCTATGTTGTTTATAGCAAACCAAAGACTTCCGAGGCCGCCGCTACGGTCTGTGCAATGTCGGCATCGGTGTGCGCCGCGCTCATGAATCCGGCCTCGTACAGCGCGGGCGCAATGTAGATGCCCCGGTCGAGCAGGCCATGGAACAGGGTGTTGAAGCGTTTGTTGTCGGTGGTCATGACTGTGGCGTAGTTCTGGGGCAGGTCCTTGAACAGGAAAAACCCGAACATACCGCCTTCACTGTCGCCACAGAAGGGAACGCCCGCCTTATCAGCTGCTCCTTGCAAGCCGCTGATCAGGGTTTGGGTTTTTCGGCTCAGATCTTCGTAGAACCCTGGCTTGCGGATTTCCTTGAGCGTGGCCAGACCGCAGGCGGTGGCCACCGGATTGCCAGACAAAGTACCTGCCTGGTAGACCGGACCCAATGGTGCGAGTTGCTCCATGACCGCGCGTTTGCCGCCAAAGGCGGCCAGCGGCATACCGCCGCCAATAACTTTGCCCAAGACTGTCATGTCGGGCTCAAAGTCGGGTATCGCTCTGGCATACACGCTTTGCGCGCTGCCCAGTGCTACGCGAAACCCGGTCATCACCTCGTCAAACACGAATAACGCCCCGTACTCGGTGCACAGTTCACGGCAGCGCTTCATGAAGGGTATGGAAGCCCGCACAAAGTTCATATTGCCAGCAATGGGCTCGATGATCAGGCAGGCCAGGTCTTTGCCGTGCAGCGAAAAGGCTTCTTCCAGCTGGGCCACATTGTTGTATTCCAGCACCAGCGTGTGTTGCACCACTTCAGCGGGAACGCCCGCGCTGGTGGCGTGGCCAAAGGTGGCCAGACCGGAGCCCGCCTTGACCAGCAGCGCATCTGCATGGCCGTGGTAACAGCCCTCGAACTTGATGATCTTGTTGCGACCCGTAGCGCCCCGGGCCAAACGAATAGCACTCATGCCCGCTTCAGTGCCAGAACTCACCAGGCGCACCATCTCCATGCTGGGCACCAGGCTCAGAATTTCTTCCGCCAGTTCCACTTCGCGCTCGGTGGGGGCTCCAAAAGAAAATCCTTCCAGCGCAGCTTTCTGTACAGCTTCCAGCACGGCAGGGTGGCCATGGCCCAAAATCATGGGCCCCCAGGAGCCGATGTAATCGATATAGCGCTGGTCGTTGGCGTCCCAGAAATAGGCACCCTGGGCGCGTTGTACAAAACGGGGTGTTCCACCCACGGCCTTGAAGGCCCGCACAGGGGAGTTGACGCCGCCTGGAATGACTTGGCGGGCACGGTCAAAGAGGGTCTGGTTACGGTCCATGGTGGCTTTAGTGGCGGGTGTCGTTGGGGGAAATTTCAAAACTCGACTCGGATGCGGGCTCATCCTCGTCATCGTCCTCTTCTGCGTGGGCCCAGAACAGACGGTCTGGCTGGGCGTTGCCCATGCCGGGCCTAAATCCGTCTTCCAGGCAGCGGTCCAGATAGCTCAAAGCCTCTGCCACGCACTCGGTCAGCTCTGTTTCGCTGGCAATGAGTGCGGCAACGGCCGCTGACAGGGTTTCGCCAGCGCCATTGAAAACAGCTTCAAAGCGCTCGAACTTATGGCTGCACAGTACCGAAGTGGGGGAACTCAGCACGTTGTCGATGAACTGGTCTGGCAGGGCAATTCCGGTGACCAGCGTGTAGGGCACTCCAAATTCGTTGGCTGCGCGGGCAATGTCGCGGGCGGAGGGGCTGCGCTCGGAGCTCCAGTCCGGCAGCAACCAGCGTGAAAGGGTGCTGTGGTTGCCCACCAGCACGGTGGTCTGGGGCAGCAGCAGTTCAGTGCAGGCATCCTGGTACAGGTCGATCTGGTCTTCCTGCCACCACGAGAGGTCGGGCATGTAGGTGACCATGGGCACATCGGCGTAGTCGGACGCCAACTCTGCGATGGCGCTCAGGTTTTCTGGCGTGCCAACAAAGCCTACCTTGAAGGCTTGCACCGGCATGTCTTCCAGGATGACCCGGGCTTGCTCGGACACGGCTTCGTCATCAAAGGCAAAGTGGTCGTACACCGCGCTGGTATCTCTGGCGTAACTGCCTGTAACAATTGCAAGCGCGTGTGCGCCGACCGAGGCAATGGCCATCACGTCGGCGGTCAGGCCTGCGGCACCGCTGGGATCATTGGCATTAAAGACCATGACACAGGCAGAGGGACCTTCTTCCAGACTTTCATTTACGGGGAGTGTGGGTGTAGAAGCCGTCATCGGGTGGGACCGTCCAAGTTGTTGCCATCAGGCAGAATGGTTCGCTTCGGACGGAAGGGCCGAAAGGCCGCAGTCGCATCGATACAATGGCTTTATTCTATTCGAAGGCCCGCAACGCTGTGACTGACAAAAATACGTGGATGTGTCTTATTTGTGGCTGGATTTATGACGAGGCCACGGGTGCCCCGGACCATGGAATTGCAGCTGGAACCCTATGGGCAGACGTCCCCATGAATTGGGTCTGCCCTGAATGTGCAGCGCGCAAGGAAGACTTTGAAATGGTTCAGATTTGACCGGTGCATATGGCGGTCCTGTGTTTAGTGGTTGAACGCAAAGCCTCTTGGGAGTAAGCCTTGTGAGTAACGATCAATCGGCGCTAAAAATTCTGGTGGTGGATGACAGCAACACCATTCGGCGCAGCGCCGAGATTTTTCTGAAGCATGGCGGCCATGATGTGATGCTGGCTGAAGACGGTTTTGATGCCCTCTCGAAGGTCAATGATTACCAGCCCAACCTGATTTTTTGTGACATCCTGATGCCCAGGCTTGACGGGTACCAGACCTGCGCCATCATCAAGCGCAATGAGCGGTTCTCGGGCGTCCCCATCGTCATGCTTTCTTCCAAAGATGGCGTTTTTGACAAGGCCCGGGGGCGCATGGTGGGTGCGCAGGACTACCTGACCAAACCTTTTACCAAAGAGCAGTTGCTGCAAGCGGTGCAGCAATTCGGCACTGTTGTGCAGGGAGCCGCCTGATGGCCATTAACAAGGTGCTCATTGTGGACGACTCCAAAACCGAGCAGATGTTTTTGACCGATCTGTTGCAACGCAATGGGTTTGCCGTTCGGGCGGCTGGCAATGCGGATGAGGCCTTCAAACGCTTGACCGAAGATCGCCCTGACCTGATCCTGATGGATGTGGTGATGCCGGGGCAGAACGGTTTTCAGCTCACCCGAACACTGCACCGGGACCCCCAGTTCAATACCATTCCCATTTTTCTGTGCACCAGTAAAAGCCAGGAAACCGACCGGGTCTGGGGCATGCGCCAAGGGGCATGCGACTACCTCACCAAGCCGGTCAACGCGGCCGAGTTGTTTGCAAAAATCAGGGCCTTGGGCTAGTTAGAGCAAGCCATGGCCAATAGTGAAGCCCTTCAAGAGTTGCAGTCTAGGCTGGCAAGCCGCCTGCAAGCGGCGCGCAGCGAGGGAGTCTCGGCAAACTGGTTGGCCGTTAAGGCGGGGGGGCGCAACTACCTCTTGCCCTTGAGCCAGTCCGGCGAAATTTATCCGCTTGCGCACCTTCAGTCGGTGCCCTACACCCGCCCATGGTTCATGGGGGTCATCAATATCCGGGGTGGACTTTTTGGTGTGGTGGATCTTGCCGATTTTCTGGCCCACAACGGTGGAGCGAGTCGCCTGGCCCCACTGGGAGCTACTGGCAGTGTGGTCTCACTCAATCCGGCGCTGGAAGTGAACTGTGCTTTGCGCGTGGATGCGCTGGCGGGCCTGCGGGGAACGGATGCATTCAAGACAACTACACCCGCACAAGCTGATGGGCCAGAGTTTTTAGGGGGCCAGTTTGTGGACGCCCAGGGCGAGTCGTGGCAAGAAATCAATGTGCGCGTTTTGTCGCAGGCTGCGAGCTTTCTGGGTATCGGCGTTTAGGCGCCCATACGTCAAAAACATGGCCCAACTTGGACTTTTCAAGAAGTGGTTTTCCAGGAACAAGGCCTTGCCAGATGGCGACTCACGCTTGAGTCTCGCCATGCCCGGAGAGTCTGAAGCGCAGGAAACGGTTCAAGCTCTGCCCCGTGCGGTGGCTGGCGAAAGCGTACCACCTAAACCCGATGACACCATCCAGCTGCCACTTCTTGGCAGGCGTTTAGCAGCCCAACACCAGCGCTATTTAATTGGTTTGTTGTTGCTGTCTCTGCTGGTGCTTTCAGGCATCGCTGTGGGGGTTGTTGCGCAGGCCCATACCGGCGTTGCGGATGGATCTTCTGGCACAGTGATTGCGCTGGCAGGATTGCTGCTTGCTGTGCTGGTGGCTGTGGCCTGCACAGCTGCTTTGTCGCGTGTACAGTCGCTCGAGAGCCTTAAGCGGCTGGAGATCCAAGAACGTGAACGCCAGGAAACCGAGCGCCAGCGGCTGGATGCCAAACGCATCAACGATGCCAATCAGGCCGCCATTTTGCGACTGATGAATGAGCTGCAAACGGTGGCTGAAGGTGACCTGACCCAGCAGGCGACGGTGACCGAAGACATCACCGGTGCGATAGCCGATTCGGTGAACTACACCGTAGAAGAATTGCGCACATTGGTAGGGCATGTGCAAAGCACGGCGGCACGAGTAGCACAAACCACTTCCGACGTAGATGCCACCTCAACAGAGTTGCTGGCCGCATCCAATGAGCAATTGCATGAAATCCGTGAAACCGGGCGCAGTGTGCTCGACATGGCCGGGCGCATCAACGAGGTGTCGTCCCAGGCACAGGAGTCGGCGCGGGTAGCACGTCAGTCCCTCAAGGCAGCAGAAACGGGCTTGACGGCAGTGCAGAACGCCATTGGCGGAATGAACTCCATCCGTGACCAGATTCAGGAAACATCCAAACGGATAAAGCGCCTGGGAGAGTCGTCACAGGAGATTGGTGAAATTACAGAACTGATTTCCGACATCACCGAGCAAACCAATGTGCTGGCCCTCAATGCAGCCATTCAGGCAGCCTCTGCCGGAGACGCGGGGAGGGGCTTTTCCGTGGTGGCGGAAGAGGTGCAGCGTCTGGCCGAGCGTTCGGCAGATGCCACTCGGCAAATTGCCGCACTCGTCAAGGCCATTCAGACCGACACCCACGATGCCATGGGTGCGATGGAGCGTTCCACCCAGGGCGTAGTGGAAGGTGCCAAGCTGTCGGACAACGCCGGCACCGCCCTGAGCGAAATTGACCGGGTATCCCGTCGGGTTGCGGATTTGATTGAGCAGATTTCCAGCGCTGCGTCGCGCGAGGCGGGACTGGCCAATGTGGTGGCAGACAACATCCAGCACATTTTTGCTGTGACGGAGCAAACCGGTGACGGCACGCGCACGACGGCCGCACAGGTGCGTGAGCTTTCGCGCATGGCAGAAGAATTGCGTCAGTCGGTTCTGCGTTTCAAAATTAGCTGATGCGCGTTCAGGAGATCATTAGCCCATGCCCATGAACACTGCTGTTGAGCAAGATTCCAATCTTCAGGATCTTGGGCCACTGGCCTGGGTTCTGGACGAATTGCGCAAATCTCTGGATGGCGCCACCAAAGCCATGCGCCGTTTTGTGCGTGATGCAGAGCTGGCCCGTGGTGAGAACCTCAGCGAGCTTGACGCCAGCCAGTTGCGTGTTGCCAGACAGCAGTTGCACCAGGCCGTGGGTGCTCTGGAAATGGTGGGTATGTCAGCACCTGCCAAGGTGCTGCGGGCTATGGAGTCGTTGGCGCAGAAGTTTGTGGAGCGCCCGGAGTTGTGCAGCGAAGACGCAGCCGCCCGCTTGGAGCGCGCCAGTTTTGCTCTCACTGAATACCTGGAGGGTGTGATCAAGGGGCGTACTGCGTCGCCAGTCGGTCTTTTTCCACAGTACCGCGCGGTCATGGAGTTGGCTAGTGCGGACAGGGTGCATCCGGCGGATCTCTGGCCCACACCCTGGCGCTGGCAGAGTATTGAAATGCCTCTGGGTGCATCTGCACTGGCTTATGCCACCGAGGTGCGCGCCAGAATGGACCAGTCCGTACTGAAATTGGTGAAGACCGCAGACCACGATGCGGCGCAGCGCCTGTCTGACGTGTGCATAGGTCTGGCCGTCGGGCATGAACCCGGTCAGGCGCGCGCCTTCTGGGCTTGCGCCGCTGGATTTTTTGAAGCCATGGGGCACGGCCTCTTGCCAGAGGATGTGTACACCAAACGCACGGCTTCGCGAATCCTGCAGCAGTATGCATCGCTGGCCAAAGGTGATCCCAGCGTGTCTGAGCGTTTGGCGCAGGACCTGGTTTTTTTCTGTGCACTGGCAGAACCTTCCGGGGAAAGTGAAGCCCGTGCATTAACCGCAGTACGCGAGGCCTATGGCTTGCAGCAAAGCCAAGCCATTGACTACGAAAAAGCGCAATACGGTCGATTTGATCCTGCCGTGTTGGAACAGGCCCGCAAACGCATTGCCGCCGCCGCCGAGAGTTGGTCTGTTCTGACGGGTGGAGATTCACAGCGCATCAGACAAGTGGTGGAGCAGTTTGCCGCAGTTGCTGAGTCCATGGCCAAGCTGGACCCGGACGACAAAGCGCTTGCACAGGCGCTGACCGAAGCCATGGATGTCACCGCGCGTTCTGCAGCGGTGCCTCCTCCGGCTTTGGCCATGGAAGTAGCAACCTCGGTGCTGTATCTTGAAGCGGCCTACGAAGATCTGGACCCCACAGACACCCATAGAGCGGAGCGTGGCGAGCGACTCGCGCAGCGCTTGCGCAAGGTGATCGCCGGTGCAGAACCAGAGCCCATGGAAAACTGGATGGAAGATCTGTACCGCAGGGTCAGTGACCGTCAGACCATGGGCAGCGTGGTCGATGAGTTGCGTGCCAACCTTTCGGCCGTTGAGAAGTCGCTGGACCAGTTTTTCCGCAACCCCCAGGATAAGTTGCCACTGCACGAAGTGCCCAATCAGTTGGCCCAAATGCGGGGCGTTTTTTCTGTCCTGGGCCTTGATCAGCCATCCATCGCCGCACTGCGTATGCGCAGCAGCGTGGAACGCCTGATGGTGGGCCCCTTGGATATGGACGCGGCGCGCCCTGTTTTTGAGAAACTCGGAAACAGTTTGGGCGCCATGGGCTTCCTGATTGACATGCTGAGTTACCAGCGTGCGTTGGCCAAACAACTGTTTGTGTTTGACGAAGCACTGGGTGAATTCAAGCCCCTGATGGGCCGCGAACGCACTGCTCCTGCAGTTGTGGCACCAGTGGTGGCACCGCCTCCTGTGGCAGTTCCCGCTGAAGTGGAAGACGACGATCAGGAGCTTCTGGACATTTTTCTCGAAGAGGCTCGAGAGGTTGTGCAGACCGGTTCGCAGGCGCTGCAGGCCCTTGCAGACGATCCCACCAACCTGGCAGACCTCACCACTTTGCGCCGCGCGTTTCACACACTCAAGGGCAGTTCGCGCATGGTCGGGTGCAAGGACTTTGGCGAGGCGGCCTGGGCCTTTGAGCAGTTGCTCAACAGCTGGCTTGCCGACCACCGACCCGCTTCAGCGGATCTTTTGACACTCTGCAAAGCGGCCACCGCTGCTCTGGGCAGATGGGTGGAAGATATTGCAGCCAAGTCGGATGTCCAATGGAGTTCCAGCGGCTTTCGCAAGTCGGCCGACGCACTGCGTCTGGACGGTACCTTTGTACCTCTGCGCGGGCCTGGCGAGTCGCCAGAACCTGGGCCAGCGCAAGCTGCTCCCGCCGACTTCGCTTCTACCCAAATCTTCGAGGTGCCTGAACTGGAGACCCCGGCGGCCAAGGGAGTTGAAAAATCGGAGACCTTGGCGGATCTTCTCGATTTTGACGTTGAGCCCGCCAAGCCAGATTTCGCATCCACGCAGATATTCGAGGCCAGCGACTTTGAGCTGGCGCAGGGCGAAACGCAGGTACTGACACCAGAGCCACAGGCGCAGCCGCTGGAAATTTCACTTGACCTGGATTTCCCGCCCGTGGAGGCTACGCCAGCCCATGCCGAGGGCGAGCCAGACGAGCACACATCGGCCGATGAACAGGTGAAGGTGATTGGCTCCTTGCGCCTGGGTATTCCTCTGTACAACGTCTACCTCAATGAAGCCGACGAGTGGTCCAGGCGCCTTCAAACCGAGTTGGGTGAATGGGCTTTGGAATTGCATGAGCCGCTGCCAGAAGCGGCTGTGGCGCTGGCGCACTCGCTGGCGGGCACCTCTGCCACGGTGGGATTTACGGCTTTGTCGCATTTGGCCCGCACCCTGGAGCATGCGCTGGAGCATGTTCAGTTGCATGGCCAAAGCCGTGCTGAGGATGCCGTTGTATTCAATGACGCGGCGGAGGAAGTTCGCCGCCTTTTGCACCAGTTTGCTGCTGGCTTCCTGAAAGAAGCTCAACCAGCGCTTGTGGATGCGCTGCTGGCCATTACAGCGACTGAGTTTGTGGCCCCCGAAGAGGCGCCTGTGGTGGCACAGGCGGAAGCGAAAGTTGAGCTTGGGCTTGAAGTAGATGCACTGGGTCGTCTGGACCCCGATCTGTTCCCCATATTTGATGAAGAGGCAGCGGAACTTTTGCCGGCCCTGGGAACCGCTCTGCGCCAATGGGTGGCCCGACCGGACAACCTGAGTGCCCGGGGCGAGGTTTTGCGTCTGCTCCACACGCTCAAAGGCAGTGCCCGTCTGGCCGGCGCCATGCGCCTGGGGGAAATGGCGCACAAGCTGGAGTCCGATATTGAAGTCCTGGGAACGGAGGATTTGACGGCGCCCCAGTTGGAGCCCCTGTTGGGCCGATTTGACGTCCTGCAAGCTGCGATGGACGGCTTGCGTAAACAGGCCCAGGCACTTCTGAGCCCAGAGGCATCACCGGCCACACCTGTCAAGGGGGCCGATGCGGCAACCACTGCGCCGCCCACTTCCGAGTCGGCCCCTGCGCGCAGTGCTGCCTCGCCGCCCGTACGGGTCAAAGCCCAGTTGCTGGACCGCCTGGTAAACCAGGCTGGCGAAATGATGATGAGTCGTTCGCGCATGGAGTCACATCTGACGCAGATGCAGACTTCGTTGCAGGACCTGACAGGAAATCTGGACCGCTTGCGTCAGCAGTTGCGCGATGTAGAGTTGCAAGCGGAAACCCAGATGCAATCCAGGCTGCAGCAAACCAAGGACGTGGCACAGGGGTTTGATCCGCTCGAGTTTGACCGTTTCACCCGGGTGCAGGAATTGACTCGCATGATGGCCGAGTCGGTCAACGACGTGGCGACAGTGCAGCGCAACCTGCAAAGGTCTATTCAGGGCGCCGAAGACGACCTGATTGCCCAGGGCCGTCAAGCCCGAGATTTGCAGCGTGATCTGCTGCACACCCGAATGGTCGAATTTGACAGCATTCTTGACCGACTGCACGGCGTGGTCCGTCAGGCCGCCAAGGAGGCAGACAAGCAGGTGCGGCTTGAGGTGGTAGGAGGCTCCATCGAAATGGACCGGGGCATACTGGACCGCATGACCCCGGCTTTTGAGCACATGTTGCGCAATTCGGTGGTTCACGGTATCGAGAGCGCCACGGCGCGTGCCGCACGCAACAAACCCGAGTCAGGCGTCATTAGCATCACGGTGCAGCAAGAGGGCAATGACGTGTCGGTCGCTTTTGCGGACGACGGCGGTGGCCTGCATCTTGGAAAAATTCGCTCCAAGGCAATCGCACAAGGGCTGATTGGCGCAGACGCGGATCTTCGCGACGACCAGGCCATCAGCCTGCTGTTTACCCCGGGCTTCTCGACAGCAGAACATGTCACTGAACTCTCGGGGCGCGGCATTGGAATGGATGTGGTGCGTTCGGAGGTCAACGCCCTGGGCGGGCGCATAGAGACCGTGTCCCACCAGGGTCGTGGAAGCACATTCACACTGATCTTGCCTCTGACAACCGCAGTGACCCAGGTGGTGATGCTGCGAGCCGGTGAATTCAGTTTTGGTGTCCCCGCCAATTTGATGGAACCTGCCCGGCGTGTGTCATTGGCGGTTCTGGAACAGGCCGATGCCACGGGCGAATTGGACCTCGACGGCCATTTGATTCCCTTCTATTGGTCTGGGGCACTTTTACAGGTTTCGGGGCAGAGCACAGAGTTGCGTGACAAGACTGCCCAGATCGCTGTGTTCAGAAGTGCAGGCCAGCGTGTGGCCTTGCATGTCGACGAGGTCCTTGGCCACCGCGAAGTCGTGGTCAAGCATCTGGGACCTCAACTGGCGCGTTTGCCCGGTCTGGCGGGTATGTCGGTGCTGGCGTCGGGTGCAATCGTCCTGATTTACAACCCGGTGGCCTTGGCGGCGGTGTATGGCGCGAAATTGCGCGCGGCCCAAAAGGATGGCAGTCCAGCCCCAATAGGCATGGCATTGGGCGGCCGGGCCGGGGCTGCGAATGTGCCCCTAGTCATGGTGGTGGATGACTCCATCACGGTGCGGCGTGTAACGCAGCGTCTGCTCAAACGCGAGGGCTATCGCGTTTTGCTGGCTAACGATGGTCAGGATGCCTTGGAAAAGTTGCAGACCGAGAAGCCGGATTTGATGTTGACCGACATCGAAATGCCTCGCATGGACGGCTTTGATCTGGTGCGCACGCTGCGCGCCGATGCGCGCATGAAGGATCTGCCCATCATCATGATCACCTCCCGCATTGCTGAAAAGCATCGCGACCATGCCAAGTCGCTGGGTGTGGACCACTACCTTGGCAAGCCCTACTCTGAAGATGGCTTGCTGTCTTTGGTGCGCGCTTACTGCTCAGAGTCCACTGCGGCCTGATCGGGTTTTCTCACCACTGCATATCGCTGCAGAGTGGCTGCCCGGGCGGTGGCGTGGTCCACGATCGGGTTTGGATAGTCTTTGCCCAGATTCAAGTGCGCCATTTGCAATTCCAGGGTTTTGGCAGTCCAGGGCGCATGGATGGCCTTGGGGCCCAGTCCCGAGAGCTGTGGCAAATAGCGCTTGATGAACTTGCCTTGCGCATCGAATTTCTCGCTTTGCGTGACCGGGTTAAAAATCCGAAAGTAAGGCTGGGCGTCGCAACCGCTGGAACTGACCCATTGCCAGCCTCCGTTATTGGCTGAAAGGTCAAAGTCATTGAGCTTCTCTGCAAAATAGCGTTCGCCCCAGCGCCAGTCCAAGCCCAGGTGTTTGACCAGAAAACTGCCGGCCACCATGCGCAGACGGTTGTGCATATAGCCGGTCTGGTTGAGCTGAAGCATGGCTGCGTCCACCAGGGGATAGCCCGTGGCCCCTTTGCACCAGGCCTCAAAAAGTGATTTTGCGTGAGACCCCTGTTCCCAGGCGATGTGGTCATATTCCGGCTTGAAGCCCCCTGACGCCACATGGGGGAAATTGGCCAGAATCTGACAATAGAAGTCGCGCCAGATCAGTTCTCCCAGCCAGGTAGTGGCTCCAGCACTGCCTGCGATTTGTCTTTGCAGCGCCAGCGAGACCAAATGGCGGATCGAGACGGTTCCAAAACGCAGGTGCACACCCAAGTAGCTCGGACCTTTGACGGCCGGAAAGTTGCGAGTCTCGTCATAGGTATCCATTCGATCCC
The DNA here is from genome assembly GCA_903954045.1 of uncultured beta proteobacterium. Classification (GTDB taxonomy): domain Bacteria; phylum Pseudomonadota; class Gammaproteobacteria; order Burkholderiales; family Burkholderiaceae_C; genus Allorhodoferax. The sequence goes on from CAJBMJ010000204.1 coordinate 33,223, forward strand.
AGAAGTCGTCCAGCAACTGGGCTGCACCTGACATTCCGGTTGGAATTTTGAGTTGCCTCAGGTTGGTGGCAGCAAAGCCCAAGCGGGGGAGTTCTGGCACGGGTACTGAGTAGTGGGCTGGGCGCGCAGCCAAAGCCTTGCCAAGGCGGCTGCAGTCGTGGCTGGCGAACGGAACATTGGCCAAGCGGGCGCGCCAAGCGCGCATATAGTGGGTAAACACACCATAGGGCTTGCCTGCCTGTGTCAGTACTTCACGGCCTTCAAAGATGACATGGTCCTTGAATGTCAAAAACTCGATGCGGCTGGTTTGCAATGCATCTGCCACCCGTGCGTCTCTGGCGATGGCTCGGGGTTCGTAGTCGCGGCCCGCAAACACCGCCTCCACCTGTAAATCTCTGGCCAGTGCAGCAATCTCTGAATGGACGAATCCGTGCCTGACGATCAGACCCAGTTCGGGCTTTTTGCCCGATTCGCGCAGGCTGGAATCCAGTTCTACCAGGGACTCGCGAATGAACTCCACTCTGCGGTCCCCACGCGGCAGGCTGTCCAGGATATCGCGGTCGAAAACAAAAACACAATGCACCTGTTTGCAACTGCCCAGAGCTGCGCTCAGGGCGGCGTTGTCGTGGATGCGCAAATCCCTGCGGAACCACACCAGTCCGGTCTCAAATTGAGTTTGCATGGCAACCGCTAAAATGAATGTATGTCCGGCGATTCTGCACCCATCAACCTCACGAATCACTTCCTGATTGCAATGC